>NZ_MJUW02000048.1 GCF_001753675.2 Candidatus Brocadia sapporoensis
CACACCATGCTCCTGCTGAGGAAGTTGAGTACATCAACAGGAAGTTAAAGGAACTCGGCTGGGAGACCGGTGTGCATACACTTGAACACCATGAATCGGGACATGATCCTGCAGCAAGGTCTCAGAGATTATCACCACACAAATAAGTTGTTGTTTTATTTTTAGTTATCCGTTAAAAGAAGCTGCGCGAAGTTCGCGCAGCTTCTTTTTGTTTATATGAAAAATACGGACTATGGCCGTTTCTTAATCCCAAAGGCCTTTATTTGAGACGCCAGGGTGGTAGGTTTAACGCCCAGAAGTTCCGCTGCCCCGCCATGGCCTGACACCTTCCAATTTGATTGGCAGAGCGCATTCAGAATATTTTCTTTTTCCAGCTTTCGCAAATCCTCATAGGTGAGAATTCCACCGGACCGTTCAATGCTTTTGGCGGAAGAGGACATGAGCGATAAGGCCTTTTCCATAGAATTTACCGGTACATCTAATCTTAACTCGTTGTTTCTCGACACAATCACTGCGCGCTCAATCACATTTCGCAGTTCCCGAATATTTCCAGGCCAATCATAGTTCTGAAGTTGAAGAATATGCTTTTCCTTTAGCGGCAATTCCTTCAGCCCCATGCTCTGGCATATCTGCTTTACAAATTCTTTCGCTAAGAGAGGAATGTCTTCCCTCCTTTCTCTGAGGGGAACAATTTCCAGGGGAAAGGCGCTTAGCCGAAAGTACAGGTCATGCCGGAACCGTTTTGCCTCCATCTCCTTTTTCAAGTCCCGGTTGGTTGCTGCAATTACCCGCACGTTTACCCGCCGGGTCTTCTCCTCGCCAATCCTTTCGAACTCGCCTTCCTGAAGCACGCGCAGTAATTTGCTTTGCAATTCCAGGGGTATATCTCCCACCTCGTCAAGAAAGAGTGTTCCCCCGTCTGCAAGCTGAAACCTGCCGGTCCTATCCCTCAGCGCCCCCGTGAATGCGCCCTTTACATGTCCAAAAAACTCACTCTCAAAGAGCTCCCGGGGGATGGATGCACAGTTGACCTTAATGAGGGGTTGATTTTTTCGCTTGCTTCTCTGATGAATCGCCAGAGCGATGAGTTCTTTTCCCGTCCCCGACTCTCCATGAATAAGCACGGTAGCGTCGGTGGGCGCTACCATCTCTATTTGTCGGAGAATTTTTTCCAACGCGGGACTCCGTCCCACGATGTTTCCAAAGGCAGCCACGTCCCGCACTTTGTCGCGGAGATATTCATTCTCCAGTTCTAGACGGTGGCGTAATTGTTCGATTTCCTCAAATGCCCTGGCATTGGCAATCGCAGACGCGGCGTTGTAGGCAAAAGTCCGAAGCATCACCAGGTGCGCTTGCTCCAGGACCTTTCTGCTGAAAAGCGCCAGCACACCAAGTGTTTCACCCCGAAAGACAAGTGGTTGTCCGGCGAAACTAGCTATTTTTTCCCGTTTTGCCCAATCCGGATCCAGCAGCCAGTTAGGATTCTCAATGATATCGTTTCGTAGAATAGCCTTGCCAGTTCCACCAATATAGCCAATTTTCCCGGTAGCAGTATTGTCATACGATTCAGTCGTGTAAAGGGGAAAGCGTTTATAATGACCTTTCAGCCCGGTATATCGCTGTTTGCGATGAAGAGACTGTCCGTTACTTGCCACCAGATGCAGACATCTCATTTGATCGGGACAATTTTTCAACCAGGGACAGACACGGCATAAATCACCCGGCTCTATAAGCCAAATCCTGGCAAGAACAACATCCGGACTATCAGCCAACCCATTCACGATATTACCAAAAACAACACTCACAGAGCGTTCATTGGCTACTGATAAAGCGATGGATTGAAAGAATTCAATGTTCATCGGTTTAAGTGTAAATAATGAGCGGGCTGGTTTCAACGACATTCCGGAATTTTAATAATCTTGGTGAAGGCTTCGGAACCAGAACCGAATTATAAAACATCTGAGATGTCGCGTTTTTCGAAATACTAATGTGCTGGGAAAAAGTTATGATATATAAAAAGAAATGCAGAAATAATTAGCACAGTACTGTTTTTTGATCAATCGCAGCTGAATCATTTGATGTTCGTACACCCTCCTCCATGGTAAAAAGTGCTTGCAGGATTGAACAAAACGATGTATTTTTGATATGGAAGCTGATACGAAGAGCTTTATGCTCATAAAATTCAGAAATGGAGTAACAGCTTTGTTTTTTGGATGTTAAAAGCCTTTACTGTCACGTTCAATGGAAAATAATTTTTCCGTAAAAAACGCACCATAAAAGATGAAGTTATTGTGACCTCAGTCTCAGCGCCTGGCACTTGATGAATTACTGGCAGGAATTAAGAAAAGACAACCTTCACAATGAAGTCATCAGGAATTGAAGCACCTTAATTCGTGTCAACAAAGCATGCATGCCGACAGGCAGGATTCTGTGAGGTGAGTGAATATTTTTCGGACTTCGTTTTTTTGCTCTTGAGCTGCATCCGTCCCGATCACTTGTGGCTAACACCAGCCGTTAGACAACACAATAATCGATAAGGATGAGCGTAACTCCCGATTTTAGTAAAGTAGAAAAACCGATTATATTCCTGATACTGCATGATTTCCTAAAAACTATCTATTTGGAGTTATAAAATGCCGGAAGAACGTGTAAAAAAATTACTGTCACTCCTTGAAAAGGCGTATCCGGATGCAGCGCTTGTCTTACAGTATAAAAATCCTTTGGAATTACTCTTTGCCACCATCCTTGCCGCACAGTGCACGGATGAACGGGTCAACAAGGTAACTGAGGTGCTCTTTAAAAAATACAAATCAGCAAAGGATTACGCCACTGCGGGACAAGACGTCTTTGAGCAGGAAATCCACTCTACCGGTTTTTACAAAAACAAGGCAAGAAATATCATTGCCTGTGGTAAAGAACTGGTTGAAAGATTTGGAGGCAGGGTGCCCGACACGATGGAAGACCTCGTGACCCTGCCAGGGGTGGGCAGAAAGACGGCCAGCGTGCTTATGGGCAACGTTTTTGGGAAACCCGCTATGGCTGTTGATACCCATGTCTTCCGTGTCTCCCACCGTCTGGAACTGGCGAAGGCCAACGATCCCGATAAAGTCGAACAGGAACTTTGCAAAATCATTCCCCGGGAAAAATGGACACGGTCATGCCTTGTCCTGGGTACGCATGGCCGACATACCTGTGTTGCCAGAAAGCCGCACTGCAACGTATGTGTCGTGGAAAAACTCTGTAACTCACCAGATAAAATCTTTCCTGCCTAGGAACTGCTTAATCGTTTTCCTGTAAGCATCCGCATTGTCACGGATTTTCCACAAACACATGATTTGGTCTTCTTCACCACGGTGTCATCAGAGTATCGCACCATAAAATAGATTGCAATCCTCCGTATTTTTGCTTTAATATCCTTCACGTAAATAGAGAACATAAGTATTTTTAACTATATAAATTACTATGGAAAAATTGTTTGGAACAGATGGCATACGAGGTACTGCAAACAGATTCCCCATGACGCCAGAACTCGTTGTAAGCATAGGGAAGGCAACGGCTCATATCGTTAAGGAAAAATCTGAAAAGAAGAGGCCTAAAGTCGTCATCGGCAGGGATACCAGACTGAGTGGCTGTATGATAGAAAATGCATTGACATCCGGGATTTTATCTGCAGGAGCGGATGTTCTCCTGGTTGGCTATATGCCAACGCCTGCAATCGCCCATATAACAAAATCGTTGAATGCCGATGCAGGTATGGTAATCAGCGCATCCCATAATCCTGCCGCAGATAACGGAATAAAGATCTTCGGTGGCGACGGCTATAAGTTGTCCGACGAGGGTGAGGAAGAAATCGAAAAATATATCCTGACGGAAGAAATAAAAACAGAACACATAACAGGAGGTTTTATAGGAACTGCATGCAGCGTTGGCGATGCAAAAGGAAGGTATATTGAATTTGCGAAGGCATCTGTAAAAGGCCTGAGTTTGCAGGGGCTAAAAGTTGTCCTGGATTGCGCCAACGGCGCCGCATACGACACTGCTCCGCATATATTGAGAGAGCTAGGCGCAGAAGTCGTGGTGCTCAACGATAAGCCAGACGGACTGAACATAAACCTGAATTGCGGGGCGCTGCATCCTGAAATAATGATGGACGTGGTGAAAAAAGAGAAGGCGGATATTGGAATAGCATTGGACGGCGATGCAGACAGGGTTATCGTTTGTGATGAAAAGGGAAATAACGTCGACGGTGACCATATTATCGCAATATGCGCAATTCACCTGAAAGAGAAAAACCTGTTGAAGAAAAATTGCGTTGTTACCACGATCATGACGAATAAAGGGTTTGATATCGCTATGGATAAAAAGAATATCCGTGTTGTTAAGGCAAAGGTGGGAGACCGATACGTCATTGATGAGATGAGAAAGAAAGGATATGTTTTGGGCGGGGAACAGTCCGGGCATATCATATTCTCAAATCATACAACTACCGGCGACGGAATAATCTCTGCCTTACAATTGCTGAGAACTATGAAGGAGAAAGGAGAAAAATTAAGTAATTTAGCGGCATGCATGGAATCCTTGCCCCAGGTACTCGTGAACGTTAAAGTAAAAGAGAAAAGGGATATCGACACCCTGGAAGTAAAGAAGGATATCAGGAAGGCAGAGGAAAAACTGGGGGAAAAAGGAAGGGTGCTCGTCAGATATTCAGGGACAGAGAATTTGTGCAGGGTCATGATTGAAGGCGAGCAGAAAAAAGAAATCCAAAAAATGGCGCATGAGATTGCACACGGTATAAAAAAAGAGATAGGTGGTTAAATTAGGACATTGGCAACTTTTTATTATAAGGTTAAACCCACCCCTGAATCCCCTCCCAGGAGGGGACTAAAGAAGTCCCCTCTTGAGAGGGGGTTGGGGGTGTGTAAGGCAGTAGCAGAGAAGTTTGAAATTCCTGTACATTAAATTAGGACATCGGCAACTTTCCCCCCCTGTTTCCCCCAGTAAACGGGGGGATTATGGGGGGAGTTTGAAATTCCTCTATAGTAAATTATGACACAAGCAATTATTTTGGCTGCGGGAAAAAGCACAAGGACATGGCCTCTGACATTAACGAAGCCAAAACCATTACTGAAGGTAATGAATAAGGAGATACTCAAGCATAATCTGGATGCATTGCAGGGTTTGGTGAGCGAGGTGATTGTAATTGTAGGGTTTAAAAAGGAGATGATCATAAACGAGATAGGCCCTAAATACGGGAAGTTAAGCATTCAGTATGTAGAACAAAAAACACAGTTAGGTACAGGACATGCCTTGAAATGTGTTGAAAATCTGATTAAAAACAAATTTGTCGTTTTAGGCGGTGACGATATCTTTTCCAGGAAGGATATACAAGCATGTTTAAAGCGTAAATACGCTGTTTTAGGATGCAAGGTAGAGGATCCAAGCAGATTCGGTGTTTTCGTCCTGTCGGGGAAAGAGGTCAGAAAGGTCGTAGAAAAACCCCAAACATACGTGTCAGACATAGCGAATACGGGATTATATGTCTTTGATAAAAATGTGTTCAAATTTAAGCTGAAAAAAAGTCCACGGGGAGAATATGAAATCATTGACTACATCAACGAACTTGTTGCAGACGAAAAAGTTGTCTGTGAAGAGGTAAAAGGGCATTGGTTGTCTGTAGGGTATCCGTGGGATTTGATTCAGGTAAATAACGTTTTAGTCTCTGAAATAAAAAATGAAATAAAGGGAAAAATAGAGAAGAACGTTACCGTAAAAGGGAAGATACACGTAGGCAAAGGGACGGTAATTTTATCGGGAACGTATATAGACGGAAATATTGTTATTGGCGAAAACTGCACCATAGGACCTAACTGTTTTTTAAGAGGAAATACCTCTATCGGAAACAATTGCCATATCGGACAGGCGGTTGAGATAAAAAATAGTATCATTATGGATAAGGCAAAAGTTCCTCATCTTTCTTATGTTGGAGACAGCGTGGTTGGAGAAAATAGCAATCTGGGCGCTGGCACGATAACGGCTAATTTAAGGCATGACAATAAAAATGTGAAATCTGAAGTGAAAGGCGAATTGATTGATACCGGCAGGCGGAAGTTTGGAGCCATAATCG
>NZ_MJUW02000027.1 GCF_001753675.2 Candidatus Brocadia sapporoensis
CTACAGGGTTAACCGTCATTGCATAACGATATGCTATAATAATGACATCCCTTCGGGATTACAGAATCAATATTTTGTTCACCCATAGTGTTTGTGGGCGAAAGTACGCTGAATAGTTACGAATTTTCAAGCCCTGACGAAAAATAATGGCCGTTGAAAACGGAACTGCATGTAACGGTTTGGCGCTTTGAAAAATAGATGCAGCGGGAATCCCCACAAAAATATACCCCGCAGCTCGGCCGAACGATCAGCGCCACATTCTCAAGGAGATAAATTGTTGCAGTTGCATAAAGGAAGCATCTTCGCCGTTTCGCTATCCGTGTGCGAATTTCTCAAGATTACAAAAAATTAATTTTGCGTTCATCCCCTGTTCATGCATGGTTTGGTATACTCAACCGTATAAAAACTGTGAAAAGAAAGCACCTTACAAGGGTATTGCAACCTGTTCTCTTTTGGTTCGGCACGCATTCCTTGTTTTGTTAACAAATTGAGACAGGAAGGATACCCCATTCAGGAGGCGACGTATTCAGCAGGAAAGGTCCGGATGGGACCGGTCTTAATAACTGCCATCACGGCGATTGCAGACGTGGTTCCCTTGCTATAGAAGTGCGTGCGATCAACAGCCCATAGCGATAGTCCTTATTGACGGCCTTGCCACTTCTGGAATCATCATTATCCTTGTCTTTCCTGGTGTGTATGGAATTATAAAAAATTTATTGAAGTCAGAAGCAGGAAGCCAAATGAAGAGTGTTGCTGATTCGCTCATGTTCAAATACAGGGGATTCGTTGGAGTTATTTGCCTGCTACCGGTAGGGATTGCTGTAATTTTTAGCACTCCCTTTATTGCGAAAAACGCTTACATTTATTTCATTGCAGATATTCTGGGATGGTTGTGTTTTGGGCTCTATGTAACCTTTCGCATATGGGCAACCTTGTATGTCGGCGGACGCAAAGACAAAGAATTGCAAACCCAGGGACCCTATTCGATCACCCGCAACCCGCTATACTTTGGGACATTTTGCTTTGCGTTATCCGTCTCATTCTTTTTGGAGAGTATTTCATTGGTGGCAGCAACGGTTATAACGATGATAATTTATTTTCGTTGGGTAGTTGCGGTTGAGGAATGCGTTCTCCTGAAAACTTTTGGGAGTGCGTATTCAAATTATAGGAAAAATACGCCCCGCTTCATTCCACGGTTTTCCCAATATTGTGCGGCAGGCTTTGTCCAGGTCAATCTTGGGGCACTAAAGACAGAAACAAAACGCTTATGGTTTGCAGCAACATTGCCGGTCATTGCCGAACGAATTATGTACCTTCGGGCTGCTTCGTGGTGGCCGCACTGGTTTACCCTTCATTAAAGGGGGGAAGACAGGTGTTCGGCACAACTATTTAGTTTTATAGATTACCGTGTAAAATCTCTCTTTTTTTGCGAGTTTTTACTACCTCTCGGCTTCGTCGTGATGGGTCGACAGGCTCACGATCACGACGAAGTCCATGCCACCCTGTAACCGAAAACATAACTTAAAACTTTAAAATTACGAACAACACGAGAGGGCATTTGTATATGAGAAGATGGAAATATCTTGTTGCATTTCTGCTGCTGATTCCCGGAATTGTTAGCACATTACGGGCAGAAACATCTGCTTCCTTATCAAAGACGCCTCCCAATTTCAAGGTTGCTTTTATAGGCGATCAGGGATTAGGAGAAAATGCAGAAGCAGTTTTGAAACTTGTTAGATCAGAAGGCGCACAGGCAGTATTGCATCAGGGAGATTTCGACTACGAAAACAACCCAGATGCATGGAATGCACAAATTAACGAAATTCTTGGTGAAGATTTTCCTTATTTCGCATCCGTGGGAAACCACGATGTAGAGAAATGGAATGGGAAGGATGGCTATCAACAATATCTCAAGAATCGACTTAATCGGCTAGGTGTTGAATGGGATGGTGACTACGGGGTAAAATCATCGTTGCAATACAAAGGCATTTTTATTATTCAGGTCTCACCGGGTGACTTAGGATCTTTTCATGCGGATTACCTGCGCGAACAACTTGCCAAAAATAGGTCAATTTGGAGAATCTGCTGTTGGCATAAAAACATGCGGCTTATGCAGGTGTCTAAAAAGACAGACGATACTGGATGGGATGTATATGAGGAGGCAAGAAAGGGCGGTGCAATTATCGCAACAGCACATGATCACTCTTACGGTCGCACACATCTTATGGATAGTTTCGAATATCAGACTGTTGCCAGTCAATCAAACACCCTAGTCATTACTGAAGGCAGGACATTTGCCTTTTTTTCCGGGCTGGGCGGCAAAAGTATTTATGGTCAGGAACTGAGTGGTACCTGGTGGGCAAAAATCTATACGAAAACACAAGACGCTCATTATGGCGCTCTTTTTGGCGTATTTAACGTTGGCGGCGTGCCAAATGCTGCGACGTTTTACTTCAAAAATATCAAAGGAGAGGTTGTGGACCGGTTCGATGTGATTTCCCGTGTTCATACCGGTAGTGCGGTTGAGCAACATCGCTCCTCGCGGTAATTGATTAGCGGAAATAAGGTTAAATAAAGGTTCATCAGAACAAGTAATGTTAGCCGTTGATTTTTTTAAATTATTTTGTACAATAGTTCGGCTTATTTTTTGAGTTATACCGGGATTTATTTATAGAATACAGAGCACAGCGTAGCCAAAATCAAATAATACCCCTTACCTCACTTTGCCTTGCTAAAGGATGCCAGGAGGGGCGAAGGGGGGGTAAAAAACCTGCAAAAAAAGAAAGATGTTACACGGTAACATTACAACGGTGTGCTCAGATTGCCCGGATGTTATTTTTTGATTTGTACATAACGGAGAAGCTATGAAGATCAGGGTTTTGCTATTGGGTGTCGGACGGTGGGGGGTAAACCATTTGCGATTGTTGCATTCGTTGCCTGTGGAGCTTTTTGTCGCAGAGATTTACCCGGAACGGCTTGCACAAGCCCGTGCACTGGGCATTCCTGATACTCACCTGTTTCATAATTACCGTGAAATTTCCGCTTCGGTAGATGCAATGGTGGTGGTGACATCTGCCAACACCCATTTTGAGCTCTGCCGGGAATTTTTAGAGGCGGGCAAGGACGTGTTTGTTGAAAAACCCATTACTTTGCAGTCAGAAGAGGCGCGTATCCTTGTGGCGCTCGCGGAGCGGCATAACCGCATCTTGCAAGTCGGACATATCTTTCGGTATGACCCTGCATCGCAATGGTTACGGAATTCGATCCAGCAAGGAAGTTTCGGAAGGATCAAAATTTTGCGCGGGAATTTCAGCGGCTTTAAGCGTCCCCGTAGCGATACCGGCGTAACTTTTGCCGATGCCATTCATTTCATTGATTTGTTTAACTATTTTATGGGGCGATCTCCTGCACGGGTTAATGCTATCCTAAAAGATTTCATGGGCCGCAGCATGGACGATGCTTCCCTGGTTACGATGGACTATGATGGTGATGACGGAACAACCTGGGCTACGGTGGAGAGCAGCTACTATCCTCCTGGTAAATACCGTGAGGTAGTCGTTGTGGGCGAGGAGCTGAGCGCCGTTTGTGATTACAATATAGCCCAATATAAGATTAAAACATTCGGGAACAAACACATAAAAGATGGTGGGGATTCCAAAGCCATAGAAGGGGCAGTGCATCAGATTGAGTTTCCGCCAGAAGAGCCGTTGCGCATGGAATTGCGGGCATTTATTGAGTCGATACAAACACGAAAACATCCCCTGGCAGACGGCAGATCAGGTTTCGAAGCCGTGCGTATTGTTGAGGCGGCTTTGAAATCTGCAAAAGAAGGGCGAACCATAGAATTAAACAGATAAGGGAGTAAAAGAACGTCATGCAAAAAATTTCGCTTTCAAAAAGTTTTGTAGATACCGAAGTCAAACAAGCAGCGCTAAAAGCCCTGGAGTCGGGGTGGTATATTCTTGCCAAAGAGTGTGAGGCATTTGAATCTGAGTTGGCTCAATATGTGGGCACGAAGCACGCAGTACTCAGTTCCTCTTTGACGGCGGGTATGTTTTTGCTGCATACGGTGATGGATTTGCGCCCGGGCGATGAGGTAGTGGTGCCGTCGCATACGGCCTTTGCAGGCATAGAACCGATGATTCACTGTGGGGCACAACCAATTTTTGTGGATGTGGATGAAACGTATTGCCTGGACATCGACCAATTAGAAGGTGCTATTACATCACGTACCGTGGGAATTATGCCCGTACATTTATATGGTCATCCTGCAAATCTGGATCGCTTGTTCGAGATTGCACGGAAACACCATCTATGGGTTGTCGAGGACTGTGCTCAGGCGCAGGGAGCGAAATACAAAGGCAAAATGGTTGGTTCGATGGGCGTAGCAAGTGGTTTTTCATTTTTCCCGTCAAAAAATCTGACGGTGTTGGGCGACGGCGGCTGTATTTGCACGAACGATGACATGATTGCCGACAAAATACGCATGCTTCGGAATCACGGGCGCAAAGAAAAATACACCCACGAAATGATTGGTTTTAATTTACGCTTTAACGAAATTCAGGCGGCTATCGGCCGGGTAGCCTTGCGACACCTTGATGCTTTCAATCTTAACCGGCGAAAAATTGCCGCACGGTACAATGAACGTCTCCGTGATATCGTAAGTACGCCTCTGGAAATGACGTGGGCAACGGCGGTCTATCATATGTATGTCATTCGCACCAAGAGACGCGACGAACTGGCGAAGTATTTACGTCAGCACGGTATTGACACCGGTATTCATTATCCCGTGCCGAATCATAAGCAACCTGCAATTACTCAAAAATATCGTAATTTGCCTCAATTACCAAATACCGAACGAATGGTTGATGAAATCCTATCGTTGCCTATTTATGGCGAAATGCCCCTCGAAGAAGCGGACATCGTTTGTGATTGTATCTCAGATTTTTTTGGCAAAAAATGAATCAGACACCACCCGAGATCAGCCTGGTTGTTCCTTGTTATAACGAAGAGGGTAATTTACAAGCCTTGGCAGATGCCATTACCGCCGCACTTGATCCGTTGAGTATTTCCTATGAAGTGGTAATTACCGATGATGCCAGCACAGATAGTTCCTGGACACTCCTTAAAAAAATAGCAGCAACCGATCCGCGTTTTCGTATCCAGCGGTTCAAAGATAATGGAGGCGAATCGGCCGCAAGCTGGGCAGGTATGAAGGCGGCGCGTGGCCGTTACATTATTACACTGGATGCAGACCTGCAAAATGATCCCAGAGACGTGCCAAAATTCCTGCAAGCACTTGATCAGTATGATTGCGTATGCGGCACCCG
Organism: Candidatus Brocadia sapporoensis; assembly: GCF_001753675.2. Classification (GTDB taxonomy): domain Bacteria; phylum Planctomycetota; class Brocadiia; order Brocadiales; family Brocadiaceae; genus Brocadia; species Brocadia sapporoensis. The sequence continues at coordinate 5,331 of NZ_MJUW02000027.1, forward strand.
GGTTGCCACACGCGGCAAAGGAGACAACTTTGTCCGGATTGCCTCCTCACACATTGCAAATTGGGTTCGCAATAAATTATCAAATGAAAATATCAGTGATGCGGGGTGTACCTACCGGGCATTTCGGCGCGAGTGTCTCACAAACATAAAATTTTTTAAGGGTGCACACCGGTTTTTGCCAACCTTGATTAAAATGGAAGGGTTTCAGGTAACAGAAATTCCGGTGACCAACAATCCCCGATTCTCTGGTCAGAGTCATTACGGGGTATGGAATCGGTTATTCAAATCGTTCTACGATCTTCTCGCCGTGAGATGGATGAAAAAAAGGATGATACGGTATGAAATCGTTGAAAAACTCAATTAAATAAGGAGTCTGTGCATGTTTTGTCATATTGTGCTAGCCGTTACGTGGTTTGGTCAGGAACATCGTTTGTTTGGGCTGAATTGGAGCTATCTCACCATCCTTGGATTCCTTGGTAATGCGATATTTTCCACCCGGTTTTTAATCCAGTGGATTGCTTCGGAAAAGACAGGGAAAAGCGTAATTCCTGACTCTTTCTGGTATTGGAGTATAGCGGGGAGCGTAATTATGTGTATTTACTGGATCATGGAACGCAACCCGGTTGGAATCCTGGCCTATCTGCCAAACACCTTTATTTATATGCGCAATTTACACTTGATCAGGAAACATACAATCGCTGCGGCAGCATTGACGTCTACTCAAATTTCACATGAAAAGAGATGAAAGGTGATACAGAAGTCGAGACCGCTGATTTTACACAAATTTTGAGGGTGCCCGTTTATGTCAAAGGATGAAATATTCAGAGAAAATTTGACGACCATAGCAGACTTTAACTTTGGGAAGAAAGTCGTTTCGGTATTTGATGACATGCTGGACCGGTCCGTTCCGTTCTACCAGGAGATTCAAAGAATGCTTGTGGAAATGGCATCTGAGTTTGCCGTTGAAGGAACGAATATTTATGATCTTGGATGTTCTACCGGCACTACCCTGCTCAATTTGGGTCAAAATATCCCCGGTAAAGTAAAGTTTATTGGCATCGATTACTCGGAGGATATGCTTGCCAGATGTAAACAAAAACTTGCGGAGCACCCTTTTTCCAGGGAGCATGAACTGACCCGTGCCGATTTGAATCAGGGCGTGCACATCGAAAATGCATCGGTTGTGGTTATGGTTCTCACGTTGCAATTTATCAGGCCGTTGAATCGGGACACGCTGATCGGCAGTATCCTGAGGGGATTGAATGAGAACGGATGCCTGATCCTTGTGGAAAAAGTCTTAGGGGAAGACTCTCTTTTTAACCGGCTCTTCATAAAGTACTACTACGACTTTAAGAGACGAAATGGGTACAGTGAATTAGAAATCGCACAAAAACGGGAAGCCCTCGAAAACGTATTAATCCCTTACAAATTATTGGAAAACAGGGAACTCCTCATCAAAGAGGGGTTCCGGTATTGTGATGTATTTTTCAAGTGGTACAACTTCTGCGGGATGATAGCGGTAAAATGATGGTCAAAATAGGCGACTTCTTTTTTCGATACCGGAATGCCCTTTTTCCCTTTGTCTTTGCCTTGCTTTTTTTTGAGGGGACATGGCCGATATGTAACAAGGAGATTGTGGAGACGTGGGAAATGGTTGTCGGTATCCTTGTGGCGCTGAGCGGTCAGACATTGCGGGCGCTTACCGTTGGGCTTGCTTATATTAAACGGGGCGGCAAAAAAAAAACAGGTTTATGCGGAAAGGCTCGTTCAAAGCGGAATTTTTGCACATTGCAGGAATCCTCTCTATTTAGGGAATATTTTAATCCTTCTTGGGGTGGGGATTGCAGGAAATTCTCTCCCTTTTGTTTTGTTTGGAATTCCAATTCTTCTCTTTGCCTACGCAACGATTATATGCGCAGAGGAGAAATACCTGGAAAAAAAGTTTGGTCAGGAGTTCAAAGATTATTGCAAGCGAGTTAACCGTATTATTCCCAACGTTTCAGGGATAGGGAATACCATCAAAGGTATGGAATTTAACTGGAAACGATTGATTGTCAAAGAATATGCGACACCCTTTGCGTGGATAACGGGGTTATCGCTGTTGATCATGAAGGATGCATACCTGGACTACGGCTATGCGTCCAGTAAGTATATCACGTGGTCGTTGTCAATTCTGATTTTGATCGTTACCAGCGCATTTTTTACTGCCTGGTATCTGAAAAAAAATAAATACCTGCGATTGAACTGAGAGGACTAATTATACAAAGAGAGAGAGAGCCAAATGATCAGCAATTTTATCGAACGACGAACACAATTTTTTGATTTATTAGCGCTGATTGCGCTTTCCGCTGCGGTTATATTTCCAGCCATTGGTCAGAACACCCACCTTGCGAGTCGTGAGATCCACCACGCAGAGATTATTCGCGAAATGGTTGAAAGTGGAGATTACTTGATACCAAAACTATTTGGGAAAACCTATTGCGACAAACCACCAGTAATGCATGCAGCCGCTGCTTTCATCACTCGCATGGTAGGCGAACCAAGCATTGCTATTACACGCATACCCTCTGCTATTGCCGGCATACTGGGGGTGCTGGCCACCTATTGCGTGGGGCTATTGCTTCTCGACCGACTCTCGGCATTAATTGGAGCAGTAGCGCTACTCGGTATGCCTGGTTATAGTCTTATGGCGAGTCGCGCCAGGCCTGACATGATTCTGTGTGCCTCGATTTTATTCTCATGTCTTTGCCTTGGACTTGGAATGCGTAAGCAAGACCGACTACCAAGAATGTTTTACTTTGTGCTTGCAGGTCTATTTGCCGGTGTTGGAGCAATAACGAAAGGTCCCTATGGAGTGCTTGTCCCCATCTTTTTTATAGTTTTTGTACCATTCCGCAACCATGATTTTACTCGGCCTCGATTCGGTTGGACTGGTTTCTGCCTCGGGATCCTGACTGCTATAGCTATCTGGGCCACTCCGGCTTACCTTCGTGACGGCGGTGAATATCTCCGTGGCGTGTTATTTCAGCCGGATTTAGATGTACGCGAGGGAGGGGGGAGCGGAAAATCGTTTTTCTATTATATTCAGCATGGACTTCTACTTACATTACCACTTTCTCTTTTTCTCCCTCTTGCAATTATTGATCTGCGGCGCCGTGGCTATTCTGCACTACTTGCAATTGCTGGGGCTATTTTTATTGTTATCACGTGCATTCCCAAAAAACGACAACACTACCTTCTTCCAATCGACCCATTTCTGGCGCTCGGAATTACCGCATCGATCGTTCGCCATAGTGTAACAAGCCATATAATACGACGGACAGCTTGGATACTCATTCCAATTTCGGTAATTGCAATGCCATTCTATTTTATCATTATCCAACCAATAGTGCAGCCTTATAAAAACTCACAAATATTCTTTGCAAAAGAAGTATTTAAGGCTATCGAGCCAAACCCCCGTATATACACTGTGACTAGTATCGATGAGGTGCTGGCATGGGTAGAACGACGATATGAAGGAATTTACAAACTCGACCGCCAGGATCCCTCTGTAGACATGATTTTACGCAAAGCTGAAGCAGGGTCTTATCTGGTTATCAGTGAGCAGGACCTTGCGTCTTTTTTTAAAGGCAAAGAGCCGCTCCCGTGCGAGTTGATCCTTAGTTGCAAAGTCGATCATGAAAAAATGATGCTATTCCGCCTCAAGGGAAAAACATCTGAATTACCCAGAGAATGATAATGTATACGCATCCGGACAATTCAATATTTGAAGCACTTTATATTTATGAACTTCGGACCCATAAAATATCTGCAACACGTAATAGAATATGCTACAAATCTATCCATGATTGAGCGCCCCTTTGGTTAATATCGGTGAACTATACCTCGATTCCTTTAAAAAAGGGTTCTTCTCCCAATTAGTTTGCAAAAGCTTGTATAATTTTTAATGAAAAGTACCGTTCGTCATGAAATCCATAAGCTTTTCTTTTGATACCTTTGATCTTATTATTAACCCCTTCGAGTTTGCTGGTATGAATTTTATAGTCACCGTGATTCAAGATTCCGTAGCTGTATTTTGTAAGCATATTTGCAAACGTATTCATGACAGAATAGTTTAGCGTGGCTCCATTCATCAATGGCTTTTCTCGCCCACGTCCGTGAGGTATAGGTCCAAATATGTTTGAGCTTATCTTTAAGAATCAGAACGGTATTTATTGTTTCATTGAGCGACAAGAGCTGTTTTCGATGTTCTCGGTGTTTTTTCCTGCGAATATTTCGTTTGTTTTTTAACAAAAGATATTTTGAACCCTTGAGGACGTCCTTATCCTCCTTCGATGCTTTTTGGTATTCAGCATTTCGCACCTTGTCAATAACTTTACCAAAGCTTGAAACCCCATGAAACAGGTCAAAGACTATCTTAACATGAGGCACGTACTTTTTTACTGCATGAATATAAGGATCCCACATATCCATGGCAATGGCCTCAAGCGCCTGCCTTTGTTCCTCTGTCATACCCGCAAAGAAGGTTCCCGGGGTTTCTTTTGTTCTTTCCTTTCCCACCCGGACTACGCGGCCACTCCGATAGTCCAGAACAACGGTCAAATAGCGCTGTCCCTTCTTAACAGAGATTTCGTCTACTGCCCGTATGCGAAGATTCTGATACTCTGTCTGCGCGTATTGTCGTTCCAGAAAAAACGTATCGATTGTTTTTACGGTTTTCCAGTTAATTCCAAAATGTTTTGCAACTTCGGTTACGGTTAACACTTTACACCGTTCGTGAATATACGCTGCTAAACGATGCGTAACACGACTGTAGGGTTGAAAAAAACCCAAGTCTTCAACTACGATTCGATTGCATGGCTCACAGGCTATCTTACGATACGAACAAGTTATCCATACGCGAACGGAACCAAGATTCAGATCCCGCAAAGATCGTTTGTCATGACGGTAAATGCGCTGTGCTTTGCTGCCACACGCATGACATATTGGGCGAAATCGTTCATCGGGCACTGCAGTAAGCTGAGATATCTCAGCTTCAGGAAAAACACTTTGCTTCGTAATTCTTACCCGCTGAAAAGGAAAATAGGGTAATATACTTAACGTGGACATTGCTGGTCTCCTGTAAATAGTTTATATAGCGGTATATATCTATCTATAGGAAACACCGAATGTCCACTCTTTTCAATGATTGAAAGGAATTTCTTCTCAATTCTTATTGACTAATTGGGAGAAGAACCTTAAATTGTTTAACTGCATGCATCGGTTTTTGCCCACGCTGTTCAAGACGAAAGGGCTTGTCGTTGCTGAAATCGTCGTAAACCATTATCCCCGGAAATTTGAAAATCAAAGTACGGGATATCCAACAGGGCATTCAGGGCGTTTATAGATTTGTTGGCTGTGAGATGGATGAAAAAAAGGATGATACGGTATGAAATCGTTGAAAAACTCAATTAAATAAGGAGTCTGTGCATGTTTTGTCATATTGTGCTAGCCGTTACGTGGTTTGGTCAGGAACATCGTTTGTTTGGGCTGAATTGGAGCTATCTCACCATCCTTGGATTCCTTGGTAATGCGATATTTTCCACCCGGTTTTTAATCCAGTGGATTGCTTCGGAAAAGACAGGGAAAAGCGTAATTCCTGACTCTTTCTGGTATTGGAGTATAGCGGGGAGCGTAATTATGTGTATTTACTGGATCATGGAACGCAACCCGGTTGGAATCCTGGCCTATCTGCCAAACACCTTTATTTATATGCGCAATTTACACTTGATCAGGAAACATACAATCGCTGCGGCAGCATTGACGTCTACTCAAATTTCACATGAAAAGAGATGAAAGGTGATACAGAAGTCGAGACCGCTGATTTTACACAAATTTTGAGGGTGCCCGTTTATGTCAAAGGATGAAATATTCAGAGAAAATTTGACGACCATAGCAGACTTTAACTTTGGGAAGAAAGTCGTTTCGGTATTTGATGACATGCTGGACCGGTCCGTTCCGTTCTACCAGGAGATTCAAAGAATGCTTGTGGAAATGGCATCTGAGTTTGCCGTTGAAGGAACGAATATTTATGATCTTGGATGTTCTACCGGCACTACCCTGCTCAATTTGGGTCAAAATATCCCCGGTAAAGTAAAGTTTATTGGCATCGATTACTCGGAGGATATGCTTGCCAGATGTAAACAAAAACTTGCGGAGCACCCTTTTTCCAGGGAGCATGAACTGACCCGTGCCGATTTGAATCAGGGCGTGCACATCGAAAATGCATCGGTTGTGGTTATGGTTCTCACGTTGCAATTTATCAGGCCGTTGAATCGGGACACGCTGATCGGCAGTATCCTGAGGGGATTGAATGAGAACGGATGCCTGATCCTTGTGGAAAAAGTCTTAGGGGAAGACTCTCTTTTTAACCGGCTCTTCATAAAGTACTACTACGACTTTAAGAGACGAAATGGGTACAGTGAATTAGAAATCGCACAAAAACGGGAAGCCCTCGAAAACGTATTAATCCCTTACAAATTATTGGAAAACAGGGAACTCCTCATCAAAGAGGGGTTCCGGTATTGTGATGTATTTTTCAAGTGGTACAACTTCTGCGGGATGATAGCGGTAAAATGATGGTCAAAATAGGCGACTTCTTTTTTCGATACCGGAATGCCCTTTTTCCCTTTGTCTTTGCCTTGCTTTTTTTTGAGGGGACATGGCCGATATGTAACAAGGAGATTGTGGAGACGTGGGAAATGGTTGTCGGTATCCTTGTGGCGCTGAGCGGTCAGACATTGCGGGCGCTTACCGTTGGGCTTGCTTATATTAAACGGGGCGGCAAAAAAAAAACAGGTTTATGCGGAAAGGCTCGTTCAAAGCGGAATTTTTGCACATTGCAGGAATCCTCTCTATTTAGGGAATATTTTAATCCTTCTTGGGGTGGGGATTGCAGGAAATTCTCTCCCTTTTGTTTTGTTTGGAATTCCAATTCTTCTCTTTGCCTACGCAACGATTATATGCGCAGAGGAGAAATACCTGGAAAAAAAGTTTGGTCAGGAGTTCAAAGATTATTGCAAGCGAGTTAACCGTATTATTCCCAACGTTTCAGGGATAGGGAATACCATCAAAGGTATGGAATTTAACTGGAAACGATTGATTGTCAAAGAATATGCGACACCCTTTGCGTGGATAACGGGGTTATCGCTGTTGATCATGAAGGATGCATACCTGGACTACGGCTATGCGTCCAGTAAGTATATCACGTGGTCGTTGTCAATTCTGATTTTGATCGTTACCAGCGCATTTTTTACTGCCTGGTATCTGAAAAAAAATAAATACCTGCGATTGAAATAAAAGTTAAAATTCACACAAGTTCTATGCCATTTCCCGGAGTGTTGCCATTTCAGTTCAGCAATTATTAAAAACATGGAAATAAAATCGAATCCGCGGATAACAAAAAAGGACATTCCCTTTCTCTCATGCTTAGTTCTGTTTGGCTTGGTCTTGTTTCTCTGGTATACATGGGCTATACCGCTCATTGATCCTGATGAACCCCGTTATGCTGCTACAGCGAACGATATGGTGCGCAACAACCATTGGATTGTACCACACTTTAATGGCGCTCCGCGTATTAATAAACCACCTCTCTTTTATTGGACCATTGCCATAGTCTATAAAATTTTTGGGACAAACGAGTTCACAGCACGATTACCCTCAGCCCTGGCGGCCCTTGGCACGGTGCTGATTGTCTATCTGTGGGGGAAAAGGCTTGAAGACAGCAAAAACGGATTTTGGTCTGGCATGATGCTGATGGCCAGCCCGCTATTCTTTTTCATTTCCCGACTATGTATCACGGATATGCTGCTGACATTTTTTGTCTGTGCCAGCCTTTACTTTTTCTTTATCGAATATACGGGAGCTCACAGAAGCAACCTCAGGAGATTATTCCTTTACGTTCTCCTGGGGATGATCTTTCTCGTAAAAGGACCGGTAGGTATCTTGTTGTTTATTCTGATTACCATGGGTTTCCTCTTATGGATGCGCGACTTTCAAAACATCAGGAGGCTTTGGTATCTGCCGGGATTCCTGGTTTTTCTTGGTATTATCTGTTCCTGGGGTATTCCTTTCTGGCTATCCCTGGGTACAAAACAAATCGTTGCATTGCTTTCGCAGGAGATGTCCGGCAGGTTTGTCAGCGGTTATGCCCATCCCAAACCTTTCTATTATTACGTACCGGTATTTTTCATGGGATTTTTTCCCTGGTCGATGTTTATCTTTATCCCTTTTATCCATATTCTAAAACAAACACAGGGTATGTCGGGGGAAGAAAAGAGATCGGGGTATTTTTTTCTTTCATGGTTCATCCTTACGGTAACCTTTTTTTCTCTTTCACATTCGAAGTTGATGACCTATATCCTTCCCGCTTCCCCCTCCGTTGTTCTGCTAACCAGGTCATTTTCCCGATGGAAAACAGAAGACTCCTTTGGGAAAATATACGTATGGATAGTGTGGCTTATTCTGTTCGTGTCTGCAACGATTCCCCTGGCGCTCATTTTCGTCATACTAAAGGTGACGCCGGTCGTGCATGGTTTATCCACAGCTCATATGGTTATTCCGATCATTGTCCTTTTCGCCGGTGCAGTGGTATCGCTTTACACTTTTTTCAAGAGCAGACAGTTTCTCCACATAATAAAGATCTTTTGCTTCGCGAACTGCCTCGTTCTCGGAATAACCACGTCGTATGCAGCAAAATACCTGGGAACTTTTCGGTCAACAAAGGATATTGTGGGACACTGTCTTTCAGAAAAGAAGCATTATGTGCTTTACAGTTACGGAAGAACTGAGCCAAGCCTTGTCTTTTACAGCGGGAAAAAGGTGCTGGAAATAGAGGCGGATACCAGATTAGAAAAACTTATTTCTGACCATGAATGTTCTCTTTATATCGTGATGAGCATGCATGATTATCAGAAAAAGCAGGAATGGATTCATAAAAATGCGTTATATGCCGTATGCCAGAATAAAACGCATGTTATCTTAGAAAAAGACTGGTAATTTCACCCATTTTCGTTTAAACTATCCGTTTAAAAAAACCAGCATTTAAAATGCAATTTCCCATCATCTCCTACGATCCATCGCAGTTAATAGTCGTGTTGGTTTCGATCGGAATTCCTCCGGCAAAAATCCAGGACGAAGGCCGTTTGAGCATAGTTTATTGAGTTCCAGATTTATGAATAGAGAACAGAACACCTTAACTGAAAGATACGAGCGGCTCGATATGGCAATACTCGTCCTGGCCTGCGTGCTTGTATTCTTTGCCCTCGGCGGCCGCGCGCTTTGGGGCGCGGAGGGACGGTGGGCCACGATAACCAGAGAAATGATGCTCACCGGCGACTATTTTCATCCGACCATAAACGGCGAGCCGTATTTTGACAAACCGCTGCTCACGTACTGGCTCATTGCCGCGTTAGCCTTCGTTTCCGGCGCGTTGAACGAGCTTGTTGTCCGCCTGCCGAGCGCGATTGCCGGCGTAGCGGCGGTGTGGGCGACACTCAGGCTTGGCCGGCATCTGTGGTCGCCTGCGGTAGGCCGCATTGCCGCAATGCTGCTGCTGACAAGCTACGGCCTCATATCCCAGTCGCGTATGGCTGCGGCCGACACGGAAAATCTCGCAACTGTGATGCTGGCAATACTCTGGTACTGGTTGAGGCGCGACAAAAACAACTTCATCACGTTCATAGTTCTCTACCTTATCGTTTTTGTCGGTTCGCTCTGTAAAGGCCCGGTGGCGGCGGTTGTAACTGCCATAGCTATCTTGCCCGACGCCATAGCCGGCAAGAGATGGAAGGCATTCCTCCGTCCCGCGTCGCTCTTTGCTCTTGCCATAGGCATTGCAATTTACTTTGCGCCCTTCATCTGGTCGTCAGGGACAACCCCGGCGTCTTACGCTTCCAGCGGGCTGGCCCTTGTTTGGCAGGAAAACGTCCAGAGATTCTTCTCGCCCTTCGACCACAAGGCGCCCTTTTACACGTATATTCATTCGGTGCCTGTGCTTATCCTGCCGTGGGTGCCTCTCTTCATCGCAGCCCTCATCACCGGAGTGAAGTACTTTGCAAGACTGGACAAAAATACACACTGGCTGATCAAGGTCATTGCCCTGATATTCGTTTTCTTTACCCTTTCCGGTTCACGGCGTAGTTACTACATCCTGCCGATTATCCCTTTCTGTGCACTTCTGACCGCCGTTATCCTGACGCGCATGAAGGAGTTTCGTCCTTCATGCATTATTCCTGCAGGGTTCACTATCCAGAAGTGGATTCTCTTCGGCGCGGCAGCCCTTGAGCTGTTAGTATTCCTGGCGCTTCTTATAGTCCCACCCAGAAGCGCAGGGGTTTCGCTTGCTGGTATTAGCCTTGCCGGTATACTCGTAGCCCTGGCCGCAATAGCGGCTGCAATAGTTGCATCAATGGCCGCTCATCGCCTGGCCGTGCAGCCGGAAGAGAAGGCATTCCTCCCACTGGCGGTAGTGGCGTTTATTTTGATGGGCGGATTCTTCTGTGTACAGCAAAACGTTTTTGAGGAAAGCAGGTCTGAACATCAGTTTATCAACAAAATTCAAAGCGCTACGGCATGGATACCGCCAGACCGCATCGGTCTCATGTATAAAGGAGAGGTCGATGCAAAAATGGTATTCTATCTGGGCAAAGGGACGCCCGTGACGCTTCTTAGACACGAGGACAAGTACGCTGACAAAAAGGACCCCGACAAAAAGACCATCATGTCATTCCTGCAAAGCGATCAGCTTGGGGTGTTTATTGCTCAGATGAGATATGTGTCAGCCTTTCCCGCCGAATTATCAAGCCTTTTGCCTGCTACGCCTACGTTCGAAGAAAAGCCCGTACCGTTTGAATCGAAGAAGGCGCGAGAGGAAAGATGGGGGGTATGGCTCCTGAATAGTCAGAATACAACGCCAGGTACCGGAGGAAAGACGACCAATGAGAAGTAAGTTTCTACCGTTTTCAGCGCCGACTATTACCGAAGACGACATCGCTGCGGTAGCGGAGGTCCTTCGTTCCGGCTGGATAACTACAGGCCAGAAGTCGGCCGATTTTGAAAAGAAATTCGCGGAGTACATCGGCTGTCCTGCCGCAGTCGTGCTTACATCGGCGACAGCTGGCATGCATGTGGCTTTTAATGCCCTCGGCATCGGACCGGGAGACGAGGTTATTACGCCCTCAATAACGTGGGTGTCGACGGTGAATCTTGCAGTTCTTGCGGGGGCCAGACCGGTCTTTGTTGACGTGGACCGTGACACCCTGATGGCTTCCGCTTCATCCATCGCGGCAGTTATGACCCCGAAGACAAAGGTAATAATTCCCGTTCATTTCGCCGGCTCTGCTGTCGATATGGACCCCATAATGGAGCTGGCGAAGAAGCACGGTGTGGCTGTCATCGAAGATGCGGCACATGCAGCCGGCACACGCTACAAGGGCAACCATGTCGGCAAGACAGGCACATCGATATTCTCTTTCCACCCGATAAAAAATATGACTACCGGCGAGGGCGGTATGTTCTGCTCTGACGATGCTGCGCTGGTTGAACGTATCCGGCGGCTGAAGTTTCATGGCCTCGGCGTCGACGCGTTTGACAGACAGATGCAGGGGCGCTCCCCGCAGGCGGAGGTGCTGGAGCCTGGGTATAAGTACAACATGACAGACATTTCTGCGGTGCTGGGACTGAGACAGCTTGCCCGGCTGGAAGAATTCAATGCCAAACGTACTGACCTGGCGATGCTGTATCGCAGGCGTCTGGCAGAGATAGACGAATTGATCCCTCTTACGGACGCGAAATATCCCGTCAGGCACGCATGGCACCTCTTTATCGTGCGCCTCGATACGGATAAGGCAGGCATGAGTCGCGATGATTTTATGATGGAACTGAAGGCGCGCAATATCGGCACGGGCCTTCATTTTCGCGCCGTGCACCTGCAGAAGTATTACCTCGAGAAGATGGGAATGCGACGCGGCATGCTCCCTAATACCGAATGGAATTCCGACCGTATCTGCTCGCTGCCCCTTTTTCCCAATATGACCGGGCAGGATGTTGACGATGTGGTTGACGCAATCAAGGAAATTCTCAAGAAATAATGCAAGCTATTAAAGAAAGGCAGACGTGGATTCGTTAGTTTCTGTTGTTATCCCGGTGTATAACGAGGAACACAACCTCGAAGAGCTGATCAGGAGGTGTCTTGACGCCTGCTCGCAGATGAAAAGGCCATTCGAGGTCATACTTGTGGACGACGGTAGCCGGGACAAATCTGCCTCGATGATCTCGGAGGCAGGCGCCAGACACGTCGGCAAGATCGTTGGCGTGCTCCTCAACAGAAACTACGGCCAGCATTCAGCCGTCATGGCAGGATTCTCCGAGTCACGGGGCGAGATCGTAGTAACGCTCGATGCCGATCTGCAGAACCCTCCGGAGGAGATACCGAGGCTCGTCGCTAAAATGGAGGGAGGCTACGACGTGGTCGCCAGCCAGCGGGAGAACCGTCACGACCCGCTTTTCCGCAAGCTCGCATCGAAGATCATCAACAGGGCTGCACAGAAGTCAACCGGTGTAAAGATGACCGATTATGGCTGCATGCTCCGCGCATATCGCCGCCATATCGTCAATGCTATGCTCCAGTGCCATGAGCGAAGCACGTTCATCCCCATCCTGGCCAACAGCTTCGCCCGCATGACGACAGAAATACCCGTCGGACACTCCGAACGCCTGAAGGGCAAGTCAAAATACAGCCTGTGGAAACTCATCAATCTGCAGTTTGACCTGTTGACGAGCATGACGACGTTCCCTCTTCGGATGCTCAGCATAATGGGTGTGGCAGTTGCCGCTCTTGGCATAGGTTTCGGTATGTTGTTGCTGATACTACGTTTGGCGTATGGGACTGAATGGGCTGCACAGGGTGTCTTTACGTTGTTCTCAATTCTCTTCATCTTCATCGGCGCTCAGTTCATAGGAATGGGGCTGCTGGGGGAGTATATTGGCCGTATCTACAGCGATGTCCGCGCCAGACCTCGCTACTTTGTGCAGCAGGTCGTCGGCAGGGAAAAAGATAAGGATGTTCCAGAGGCCAAGAAAGGTTATGATGTGATACTATGAAAGCAGTTGTTCTGGCATATCACAACATCGGCTGCATCGGCATCGAGACGCTGCTGAAGCACGGTGTTGAGATAGTTGCTATCTTCACCCACAAGGATGATCTGGCTGAGAACGTCTGGTTCAGATCAGTGGCAGAGTTGGCTGCTTCAAAAAACGTCCCCGTCTTTGCCCCTGACGACATCAACCATCCCATCTGGGTGCACAGGATACGACAGTTCAATCCCGACATCATTTTCTCGTTCTACTATCGCAACATGGTCAAGCCCGCCATTCTCGACATCCCCCCCAGGGGTTGCCTGAACCTGCATGGCTCCCTCCTGCCGAAGTATCGTGGTCGCTGCCCTATTAACTGGGCGCTCATTCACGGCGAGAAAGAGACCGGCGTCACACTTCATTACATGACCCCAAGTCCCGATGACGGCGACATCGTCTGCCAGAAGAAATTCGCCATCACGGAGAACGACACGGCAAAGAGCCTCTTCGAAAAGTCCGCCGGGGCAACGGCCGCTTTGCTCGATGAGATGCTGCCCAGGTTAAAGAACGGCAATGCCCCCCGTCATCCGCAGGATCATTCGAAGGCGACCTATTTCGGAGGACGTCGCCCTGCCGACGGCGAGATAGTCTGGCAGAAGCCGGCACACGATATAAGGAATCTTATCCGCGCAGTCACCCGCCCGTACCCCGGGGCGTTCAGTTATATCGGCGAGAACAAGTACTTTTTCTGGGTGGCTTCAGCGATAAAACAACGCCGCAGCAGCAATGTTGTTCCGGGAACCATACTCTCCTCCGATCCACTGGTGATTGCCTGCAGCAAGGATGTTCTGCGTATCGATTACGGTCAGGCTGATAGCGGCATCTATATGAGCGGCGCCCAGATGGCACGTGATTTTAATCTCGTTGAGGGTCTCAAGTTCGGTCCCAGCGCCAGTCGCCGCATTGAAATGATAACGAAAAAGAGGGTGCTCATCCTCGGTGTTAATGGCTTTATAGGCAATTTCCTCAGCGAACGGCTTTTGCAAGACGGCAGGTATGAGGTTTACGGTATGGATCTCTATTCCAATCACATTCAGAATCTTCTGAACAGGCCAGGCTTTCATTTCGAGGAAGGCGACATTTCTATCCACGGCGACTGGATAGAGTATCACGTCAAAAAGTGCGACATCGTGCTGCCTCTGGTGGCTATCGCTACTCCCATCGAATATACGCGCAACCCGCTACGGGTCTTCGAGCTTGACTTCGAACAGAATCTCCGCGTCGTCAGGTACTGCGTTAAGTATAAGAAGCGCATCATCTTCCCATCGACATCTGAAGTTTACGGCATGTGCGACGACCCGAATTTCGACGAAGACAATTCCCGGCTCATCCTGGGACCCATTCGCATGCAGCGATGGATATACTCGTGCTCCAAGCAGCTTCTGGATCGTGTCATCTGGGCCTACGGGACAAAAGAGGGTCTGAGGTTCACGCTCTTCCGCCCGTTCAACTGGATAGGGCCGAAGCTTGACAGCCTCAAGAGCGCCCGTATCGGCAGCTCACGAGCCATTACGCAACTCATTCTCAACCTCCTGCAGGGCACGCCCATTCAGCTCATCGACGGCGGTCTCCAGAAACGCTGCTTTACGGACGTCTCAGATGGCATCGATGCCCTCTTCCGCATTATAGAGAACAAGGAGCACAACTGCGACGGACGCATAATTAACATAGGTAACCCGGAGAACGAGGCGAGCATCAGGGAGCTTGCAGAAATGCTACTTGAAAAATTCAAGAAGCACCCGCTGCGGGCAAAGTTCCCGCCGTTCGCCGGTTTTCGTATCATCGAAAGCGGCTCGTACTACGGAGACGGGTATCAAGATATGCAGCACCGCAAACCTAGCATCAGGAATGCCAGGAAACTTCTCGGCTGGAACCCCGTCGTAATGCTTAATGATTCCGTCGGGAAGACGCTGGATTTCTTCATCAGGGAATACGTTGAATCGGGTGAGATAGAGATGGACAATGGCGACTGAGGTGGATGCCCGGAACGAGCGGACTGCCATGTTGCCCTGGAGATGGATGTGACGATAAAAGTTGGTCTCAGAATTGATGTTGACACGCTCCGGGGGACGCTTCTCGGCGTCCCGGCTCTCTGCAGACTCTTTAATGAGCACACAGTAAAGGCATCGTTCTTCTTCTCTGTCGGCCCGGACAATATGGGGCGTCATCTCTGGCGACTGCTCAGACCCGTATTTTTTTGGAAGATGCTGCGAACGAGAGCTGCGAGCCTTTATGGCTGGAATATCATCTTCAGGGGTACCTTCTGGCCAGGCCCAATCATCGGAAAGAAGCTGTCTTCCCAGATTCGCCTCGCCGCACGGGGCGGCCACGAAATAGGTCTGCACGCATGGGACCATCAGGCATGGCAGGCACACATCGATACCATGTCTGAGGAGGATGTCCGTCTTGTCCTCCGGAAGGGATTCGACATGCTTGCCGGCATAACAGGCGCTCCGCCGACCTGCTCGGCCGTACCGGGGTGGAAATGCACGGATGGCGTCCTGCTGGCAAAGGCGGAATTCCCATTTGTGTATAACAGCGACTGCCGGGGCAGCAGCATCTTCCGGCCTGTCGTGGGTGGTAAAACTCTCTTGCAGCCGCAAATACCCGTTACGCTGCCTACCTATGACGAGACCATTGGCAGGAACGGCGTCACTCCGGCCAACTATAACGAGTTCATCCTTTCACAGGTCAAACCCGGCGGCCTGAATGTCCTGACCATACATGCCGAGGCCGAAGGCATCGCCTGCGTCACGTTGTTCGCGAACTTTCTCAAGGCTGCTAAAAAACGGGATATATCGTTCGTTCCGCTTGGTGAGCTTCTCAGGGATGCGGGGCATATTGTTTCCGGAAGGATAACCAAGACTACTTTCCCTGGCCGTGAAGGTTGGGTCTCTTTTCAGGGTGATATCTGTAACAAGGAAGGCCTGCTATGACCGGAGACAGTGGGACATGGGTCAAGTAAAAATCGCGCACCGATAATTGCCCTCCTCTTTGTGTCAGTCTACAGAGTAACGCATAGCCATAAAAACTCTTTGCAAATCAAGGAGAGTAAACGATGGCATATGGCAATAGATTTGTAAAGTCTGCATACCGTCATTAACCACACGAGAGCGGGATGTTTGTTTTTCAGGGGAATTGAAAAAGTATTAAGATAAAAGGGTCTTCTAAGTTTTGTGTGGGTAAACTTTCATAATTCTGGCAAGAAAGACGATAGTATTTTCAGTTTTAGATATTCACGATCTTTAATACCATAGGCTCCGCGTTGAATAACACGGACTTTGTTATTGATACCTTCAACCAGTCCAGGAGAGACCTTATTGCTGGGATTACAGTAACTCACGATACTGTCTCAGTGTCGTTCAATCATTTTTACAGATTGGTGAAATGATTTAAGCCTTGACCATCGAAGCTGGGATTTCCCGTTGGTAAAAGAATCTTTCAGCGTTGCCGGAGCCTTTGTAATCCCAGAGCTTACCAAAGGATTCTTTCAAGCGGTAAGCCCTGTAGTTACGTTTATTGGCTTTGAAAAGCAGCTTTAATGCCCGCTTGCCCTTTATATCCAAATTGGCTTTGTGTGACAGAAGCGTATACTTCTGTCCCTTGATAAATATTCGTTCTTTCTCACTTACACGGCGATATTCCTGTTTACGGACTGTGTCCATAGCGTCACCGAGATGGCGAAGGATATGAAAAAGGATATGAAATTTGTCGTAGATGATTTGAGCATGGGGAATGTGCTTGAGAGTGGATTTCCTAAAAGGCTTCCCCATGTCCATGATGACAAGGGAAATGTTTTTCTTTTGACTCTCAGAAAGCGTATTATAAAACAAATCCAGGTCTTCTTCTCTACGGCCCTCACCGTCTATCCATAGGGGGCATCCTTTGTCTAAATCACTGACACAGGTCATATGGGTGTGTCCCTTACGGATAGAAATCTCATCTATTCCTATGGCTCTTAGTTTGGTAATTTTGTCAAAACGACTAACAAGCTCGTTCATGTAGTTTATTTCTATTTGCCTGACTTGATACCAGCTAAGCCGTTCTAGCTTCGCTACTTGTTTTACCGTAAGTTCACGACAAAGTCTGCTTTTTTTGACGGCGTACCAGTTTGATGACCCGCGCATAGGGATCACCATAAACGCCGGTTAATTTACTTCGTGCTCGAAATCCATGATGGGAATATAATCCTGATAAGGTTTCTCAGGTTTTCATGAACTGCAGGCGTGGGTAGGACAGCGGTCTGAAGGAATACACAAACTCGATCGCAATAATCTTCCCTCTACGTACCGGATTTTGCGCAAAGCAGAGGCCGGATCTTCTCTAGTTACGAGTGAGCAGAATTTCAAATCTCTTCTGAAGAGTAAAGAATCTATTCCAAGCGAAATCCCAGGGTTGACCACGAAAAGATGATGCTGTTTCGTCTTGCAGGGAAAACATTATCGGATGCCAGCTTTCAGCAAGCGCCAAATGCGTTGGTGCCAAAATGATAAAACGCCAGTGAAGATCGGTATTTTTGAGCAGTGTTATTTGATGAGAAAATTGAGCGTCTTTTGTCCGTGCTCTCGAGGTGTCATCCCGCATGTTTTTTAGCGGGAATCCAGCGAGTCCTGAACTTCCCGGATTCCCGCTAAAACTGTTTACGTATAACAAAAACCGTACAGGTAAATTTTAACCGGACAGCGCTGGATATTTTGGGAATTATTTCAAAATGTCTTTTAAAATATTACCAATAGGTGATTCTTTTCGTTTCTGATCTTTGTCTCCGCTCGGTTGATCTTTGCCTCCTTTTTCAGAACGCCCTATCTTTTCACCCAATTTTTCCAATTCCTTTCTGCCGTAATATTTAGCCGTGGCACTGGTTACATAGGGAATGTCGAGAATAGGGGTAGGTTTACTGAGACTTCCGATGATCGTAAACGGCAGAATCATGCGCTTTTCCGGGTTAAGAATGGCATTGAGTGGTTCCGCTTTTTTTGTCAGCCTTGCAGAATATTCCTGGGAGAGAACAAGTTTGCCCTTGAGGTCTAATTTATCAGATGCGTAGTTAATTAAACCGTTTATGAATGCATCCGAACTTGTTATTTCGACCGTATGAATATTGTGTAAGGCGACTGTTTTTAAATTTATTTTATTATTGGCCATAGAAAAATCCCCATCCATGGAATCGAACCGCGTAATCTTTTGTTTAGCCAATTCGCTGTCTTCTGTTTCCAGGAACGTGGATATCCCCTTGATCCCGGAAAGAGATTCCAGAATGGTATCCACCAGGTTTACATTCATAATTTCTCCCTGATCAATCTGGAACGATCCGGTGACATTCAGGGCGCCTTTTTGGTTGTTGTCTCCCGAGTTATCTGCTGAAAAAGCTCCGGAAAATGTTCCTTTAAACAAATTCTTGTATTGAGTAAATTTATCAACGGCTTCTGCCAGATTGATATTTTTAACTACCGGTTTCACACTCCATTGCATTTTCTTTGTCTCCACAGTACCATTCATGGAAATGTCCCCATCCAGGGTGTGAACATGAAACTCTCGTATACCAAGAATGTCGTTCTGGTAGTCAAATTGTGCCTGCATCTTGTCAAAACTGGCGGATTGAATCTCTCCTTTTTTTACGTCGAGAGTACCGGCGCCCTTTACGGCGTCGTTCTTTTTTACTGCTTGAACTTTCAAGTCCATGTATTCAAACCTCCCCTTTTCTGGTGATGTCTCTTTGCCTTTGTCTGCAGACGGAGAAAGCTTGAATGCAAGACTTGGGGATGAGAGCTGCAGATCTGCAGCGATGTCTGCGAGGGTTCCTTTTACGGAAGTCCGAAGAATAAAATTACCATCAGGCTCGTATTCCTTTATGGCGGGAATCAGTGTTTCCCAGCCTTTCAGAGATGTTTCTTCTGTTTCAAACAAAAGATCGATTTGCGGGTTGTTAAAACCACGAACTTCTCCGGAGCCGGTAAGGGATAGGGTGTGCAGTGTGATGGTGCTGGGATCTAATTGAATATTCTCTCCGGTCTTCCTGGCCTTTATGGAAATTTGGCACGGGACAAGTCTCGGTTTGCGGAATGATTCCCCATACGCAATATCAATGCCCTTTAAATCTATGGAACACCGGGTATCGAGATCGTCGATATTTCCCTTTGAAACTATTTCCATGCCCAACAAACCTGAAAAACTTGTATCCTTTGGCAATATTTCCGTAATTGCAGGGTATAAAGTGACGATCCGGCCCGCATTAAGATCCTTTGTCCGAAGGGTAATGTCCATAAAAAGCCGTTTCGTGTCTATAGTTTTGCCCAGGGGACCCATGGTGCCGCGTATCATGAAATTTTGCTCCGTTCCGTCCGGCAGACGGGCAGCCATATAGAAGTGGATCGGATTGTCCACTGACACATCGGTAAGTTTCATGTCCAACTGGTCTATCGTGGTTGTGGTAGAAGTTCCCTGCTGGGTAAATTTATCGACAAAATCGATTTTGCCATGATGCAAAGTCAATGTAGACACTGCAAGTCCTGCCAAAAGGGCGCCATCGCCTTTTCTCTGCGTAGTGCCGGTGTTTACAGGCTCCTCGGGTTTTTTGGTTTGCGCGCCCATCAGGTCATTGAAATTAAATTCTCCTTGTGCGTTTTTTATCAGTTGTATGGCCGGTCTATCCAGAATCAATTCCTTGATCTGAATTTCTTTTCTTAAGAGAGGGAGTAATTTTACTTTTATTCTCAGATGTCCCATGTTCAGAAAATCGCCCTTCCCAAATTCCGGATTTTCTGCAATTCTGAGTTCATCAATCTCTGCTCCCAACCCTTTCATTATGGTAAGTTTTATGCCGGCAAAATCAAAATCTCTTGCGAGATATGGTCTCGCGAGCTCGATGATTTTTCCCTTATGCTTGTTTAAATCGATGACGAACGGGGCGATTGCGGCACCTGCAAAAAGAATAAAAATTACACTCAAAACTATAATAATAATTTTTTTCATGCTTTGCATCCTTTATAGATTTCCATTACGCTTATATGGCTTTTGTTAAGTATATACATCGATGTGATGTAGAGCAGTATAGCAAAAGCAAGGCATGTTATCAAGAAAAACGGAATCTTCTCTACAAAATGATTGACTGTGCCGGGAGTTTTTTTGTATAGTCAGTGTAATTTCGTAGATATAACTTAAGAGCGATTCACCTATTGTCCTTTTGCTATACCCGTTTATTCATGAGGAGGTTTTGTTATGTTTAAATGTAGATTTTTAGCATTACTTATCACGCTGATGCTTTTCGTTAGCTGTTCAACAGTGCCAATAACAGGGAGAAAGCAAGTCTCTTTTATACCACAGAACCAGCTTGTTGCTTCCAGTATCGATGCGTATAATCAGCTATTATCTCAATCAAAGCTTTCTACAGACACGGCAAAGAAGCAGATGGTAGTCGATGTTGGTACTAAAATAGCATCATCGGCGGAGCAGTTTATGCGTGAAAACGGGATGGAAAAAGAGATTGAAACGTATCATTGGGAGTTTAACCTCATTGAGGATGATAAAACGATAAATGCCTTTTGCATGCCGGGGGGAAAAATTGCCGTCTATACCGGTATTCTTCCGGTTACTCAGGATGAAAATGGCCTGGCAGTTGTACTGGGTCATGAGGTAGCGCATGCACTAGCCAACCACGGGGGCGAAAGGATGAGTCAGATGATGCTTGCGCAACTGGGGGCAACCTCTCTGTCCGTGGCGCTCAGCAGCCAACCTGCGCTGGCCAAGGATCTGATAATGCAGGCATATGGGGTGGGAGCAAATGTGGGTGTTCTTTTGCCGTACAGTCGCCGTCATGAACTGGAGGCAGATCGTATAGGCCTTATCCTTATGGCGAGAGGCGGCTATGATCCCAGGACGGCTATTCCATTCTGGCAAAGAATGAATAATGTGGGCGGGGAAAGGCCTCCTGAATTTTTATCCACTCACCCGACGCCGGAGAAAAGAATCGAGGATATTCAAAAAGAAATTCCTGAAGCGATGAAATATTATAAACAATTCTAACTATGTGGTAAGACCAAGCCGCTGAGATTATTTGCCTGCAGTGTTGGAGGATACCGAGTAATTTCTCTGCGGAAAAACTAGTTCGCCGCTAAATACCTCCGTTGCGGAGCCGGTCATATAAACGTTATTGTCCTCTAGCCATTCCAGGTTCAGGTCTCCGCCCGGTAAATGTACAAGGATGTCTCGATCCGTCTTTTTATTAAGCACACCTGCAACACAAACCGCAGAGGCACCGGTTCCACAGGCCATGGTCATTCCCGAACCACGCTCCCAGGTCTTCATCGTAACCTCCTTGCGGTTGTGGATCCGGACAAAGTGGACATTCGTCCGTTCCGGGAATATCTGATGGCGCTCAATTTCCGGGCCACATTTTGAAATGTCAATCCCATCGAGATCGTCAACAAAGATAATACAATGAGGGTTTCCCATAGAGACACACGTAATCCGGAATGACTCGTCCCCGTTGACGGTCAGGATTTCATTAATCACCGGCGTTTCACTGCCAAGCATGGGGATTTCTGATCGCAAGAGTCCTGGTTTTCCCATATTGACACGGGCCTTAGACACCCATCCATTTTCTGTAAAAAGATGGATTGTCTTTATACCCGCCAGGGTCTCCACGGTGAGCGGATTTTTTTGCGCGATTTTATGATCATATACATATTTCGCTACACAGCGGATACCATTCCCACACATCTGTGCCTCACTGCCATCAGCATTGAAGATGCGCATTCTGCAATCGGCCACGGTTGATGGCAGAATAAGGATCAGTCCATCAGACCCCACCCCATAATGCCGGTCGCTTAGTATCGGGGCGAGCTTTGCGGGTTCTGTGATCTTTTCTTCAAAACAATTGACATAGACATAATCGTTGCCAATACCGTGCATTTTTGTAAATTTCATAAGAGTATTCCCCGGTTTTTTCAAATGATTTCCTTAAGTTTTTATATTTTTCATTGTTTATTTTACTGGTAATTTCAAATGATTCAAGTCTATGTTACTATTTAGTTTTTTTAAAAACCCTCTATATGAATAATGTTGTCTTGTAGGGGCAGGTTTCAAACCCGCCCCTACTGCAGGTAATGCCTGGTTTTTATTGGGAATTTTCAAAAAACGAAATGGTTACGTTTTTTTGTATTCTTATGGTTTTTATAATATTTAGAAAAAGGCAAAATCAGGATTTTCACAGGGAGGTAAGGTTTTAAAAAAACCATGCCTTTGATGTCCGTTATCATACCCAACTGCAACAGCAGACAATTCTTGTAAGTCTGTATATCGGCAATCCGCATGATAAGCTGAAAAGATTTGGAATTTGAGACCAGCAGGATCGGGATGTCTTCGTCAGTTTTTACGACAGACCCTGTACCATTTTTTTAATGCTCTGAGACACACGATCATCGGATGGAAAATTCCCAGGAATCTCCTTAAAAGCCTTATAAGGAGGAAGGTGGCTAAGAGACCCATGATTATTGCAATAATTACCGGATTAATTCCTGATAGCCAGGCGAGCGCCTTTACGAGGCCGGACAGAAATGCAAGAGGATGCGTTACAAAGGCAATCAGGAGTGCGGCTGATAATCCGTACCTGGTAAACCTTGCAGCTTTTGTAAATATTTTTGGAGGCATAAAACGCATAACAAAAAGCCCCGTCTTTCCTTTTTTAGCCAGCGCAAGTCCATCGTCTCCATACCTGCCAACATACCGGATGACATCATCTCCGTGCTTTTTTGCAAGACGGATTACATCATTTCCATACGTTATGATGGACCGAACACCGCTTGAACCGTATTTTGATACATACAAAATAACATCATCACCGTAGAGTGCGGACAATTTAATTACCTCATGGCCATAAACGGAACTCAAAAGCACGACATCCTTGCCATACTTCTGAATGACCCTGATGCCATCATCCTCGTAAAGCATAATGTACTGAATAACGACGTCACCATATTGATGCGCCAGGGACAAGGCATCATCACCATATTTTTCAATTGTTTTCCCGGCGCCGGCACCATATTGGGAGACGTATCGAACAACATCATCCCCATATTGTTGTGAGAGATGGATGATTTTTCCGTCAGTTGCCTTCAGGGCTTTTATACCGTCGTCACCGTGTTTTGCCACAAACGGAATAACGTCGTCCCCGTACGTTGCAACAAGATCTTCTGTCAAAAGGGTCAGCCCTTTGAAACCCTTCGTAGTCTTTGCAAACCGTATCCCTCGGACCGCTAGCTTTGTCCCTTTGGAGACAACGCTTCCAACGGGAATAAGTCCCAGAATATCCAGTCCGGCAAATAGTTTGTCCTCAAGGTTAATGTCTTCCTGCCGAATCCATTTCCGGCTGGTCCTTTCTATATCGGAAACAAAGAAATTCCGTAATTTATTCGAAATGATGGTAACGGCCTCTTCCCTGACATTGTTGATATCAAGGATTTCAAATCTGTCCATGAAATCATTTCCTAATTCATAGATAAGGTTGATAGCCCTTCTGGCATTTTCACGTTGCATAGTGGCATTGTTTATTGTGTTTACGGCAGGAGTGTCTGTGCCATACCACCAGGCGGACAACCATTCATAGGCGCTGGTGGTCTTCAAACAGTTAAAAAATTGACTGCTAAAGTCTCTGTTTTCATAGAAAAGATAGATGATGGGAATTGTTTGCTTGTGTCCGTATGTCTTTATTACCTGGTAAAAGATGTCGTCGTCGATAAAAAGGGTGAATAGGGTTTTCGCCTTCTCGCCATATTCTTTTAAGGCGAGAAGACCGTCATCCTGAAATTTAATAACGATTTGCAATACATCTTTGTCGTAAAGCCTTACGAAACTAATTCCATGCTTTCGTGCCAGGGGGAAGACAATATCTCCCTTTTCATTGGCCAGGTTGATCAAGTCCGTTCCTCTGTCCTTGCTCACATTGATAAGAAAAAAGTTTTCTGGATCATTGACAATATATTTTATTCCTTCGCTTCCGAAAGTCTTGTAAAAAACAGAAAGGGCTTGGGGAGAGAATGTGTTGACATTAGGTATATTATTGCCATGATCGCTGTAGAGAAGAAAGATGTCATGGCAATCGAGGAGTGGATGTAGGCTGGCCATTTCTTTGCCGAATTTTTCGAGCAATGCGAGTCCTTCAACTTTATACTCTTCCAAAAAATCAAGAGCAAAGGCGCCATACTGCTGACAGAGTCGCTCCGCATTATTTCCGAATTGTTCAAATACGTCTTTGTGATTTAAGTAAGCCGTGTCAGCATGATTCCTTTGGGCAGGTAAAGGTGCAATTGAGATGTCTCCTGTCAACCGGGAATCTGGATTCTGTGAGGCTAAAACGGTTAAGCAGTTAATAAAAAAAAGAAGGAAAGATACGGAAATCTTTTTGTTTATGAAGGATTCAATCCGGAAACAACGTTTCATTGAGGATTTTTGCTGCTATCTTCCTTGCTTATGAAGAACTCACCATGGGTGTAAATTCTATGTCTTTGAATCATACCGTTTGTGTACCGGCACGAGACAAGGCATAGCCTTGAAATGGTTCAATAAAAGAGC
This sequence comes from Candidatus Brocadia sapporoensis, assembly GCF_001753675.2. Taxonomy (GTDB): domain Bacteria; phylum Planctomycetota; class Brocadiia; order Brocadiales; family Brocadiaceae; genus Brocadia; species Brocadia sapporoensis. The sequence continues at coordinate 30,072 of NZ_MJUW02000027.1, forward strand.
TTTAGGTGAAGAGTTTAGCACACGAAATGAGGAAATGCAAGTATCATACACTAGCCAGAATGCTTCAGAAGAGATAAAAAGTGTGAATAGTACCGATTTATGCCTTAATCATCTCGACGTTTGCCCGTGGTACAATTGCTGTGGAACCATCAGGAAATTCAACTTCAAGAATGCGCACCATTGCCTCGGTTTCTATTTTTTGTGGGGGGAAGGGGAGTTCCTTGATCTTACCAATTTTTCCAAAATAGGGTACACGTATAATTCTCACAAAATCCCCAATTTCCATGCCTCTGTCGACGGGTTTATCCGTTTCTTTTCCGGATAGCTTGTTTGTCTCATAAGGGATAACAATTTCTGGTCTTACTACGCCCGCCCGAATCTGGGTAGCGCCGTTCATGGAAGCTTTAGCGCCTGCGCGTGATTTTAACAGCTCGAATGTTTTGTATGCCATGGGTATCTGTCCAAAACCCTCAGTTAAGATAAGGGTGATACCGATTTCTTCCGATCCGGTAATTGCCACTCCCAGGTCATACCCAAGCAGTTTTTTCAGATCTTCGTCATCAAATCCACCAACAATGATGCCTTTGACACCTACCTTCTTTGCCTTATCAATAACGTTGTGTTGGATAAATGCACCACCAACAATAATCTTGTCCTTATATGCGGGTTTGATGTGATCGTCGGTAAGCACATCATCAGGCTTATCTACCGCAATGGCCAGTTCACCCGCGATTTCACCTCCCACACCGAAGATGCCCTGAATAAAGGTAGCAGTGGTTTCCATGACCACGCCTTCTTTTTCCATAACCTCTGTGACAGTACCGTCAATATAAGCAAGCACCTGGATCGGTTTTGGTGGCTCCCGCAAAAGGACTTGTCCCGTGACGGTGGATATCGTTTCGATCGTACCTGTGATCGGTGCAAGCAGGACGGACTTTAACATCTTGATCCACGGTTTGGTCTCTGCAATAATTTCGTCTTTCCGGACAGGCTCGCCCTCCTTCTTCAGCATATATTCCCTGATTTCCTTGGGCTGAATGCCCAGACGGTTCACTGCATTAATGGCGTGCACCTTGCCGGGCAAATGGGCACGGGCTACCACATCCTCCGCCTTCAGGACGTCGCCTTTTTTGACAATAACATCACCCAATAAAGGCAAGATGCGTTGGCTTGTCAGCTTCGTCCTTTCAGCTATGCGTAAACCCGGAGTATATGCGTGAGTCATGGCTTGCTTGAAATTAAATGCGTAAAATTATGACACGTATTTTTCATAGATGTACAGACACCGGGTAGGCATCGACTGCCTTAGCCCATTGCTGGAGCTGCTCTACCCGCATTGCCTTATCCTTTGCTAACGCGATCGGTTTCCCGCGGGTGTCAATAACCAATCCTACAACCCCGCCAAAAACCTTCTTTGTTATGGGCTTGCCCCTTCCAGCGCCGGTGTCAAAGTTTTTTGCCGGTAAAACCTCAATTTCCGCTACCTGATCGATACCCAGTGGTAAAACACGCAGCTCCCCAAAGGGAAGGGATTCTTCCGTCTTTTTGCCATCGGGCATCGTTATCTTGTACGAGATACATTTTTCTTTGGGCTTTCCAATGCTCCCTTTCACAAGAGAAACACATGTACCCAGATGAATCAGGCAGTCCTTCTCAAAGACTTCTGTGGCGGCCTGTTCGTTTACCGTTGAAAGGACTCCCAGGTGCGGCATCATGAAGATGCTATCGACGGCGATCCTCGTGATTCCCTCTGGCTGAAAGGCATCCATCATCATGAGCATTGCCTGTGACCTGCGCGGTGCGTGGGAAAGCACGCCTCCACTACCTACTAACAAGTCTAATTTTAACATATCTACAAGTGTCTCACCTTCAATCTCCTGTTTAAATGCCTCAGAAATATCGCGTTCCCGCTGTACCCCCTTGAGCCCGACTGCAAGGGACTTGTGCTGTTCGAATGATACCCTAAGGGCTTCACGTGAAATGGCCTGCTCAATCTTCAACTCTTTTAAAGTCTGAGGAATGGTTGTGGGACGAATCATTTTGTTTTTAATCCTGTTCCGCAGATCGGATTCATCGATATCAAATGGCACCCACCTGAGAATGTTTTCAAGGCCAGCCTCTGCCAGCACATTGGAAATGCTGTAACTCATTCCAAGATTGGCGCTCACCGTACGGTTAAAGATTTCGCCGTATACAGAAAAGACGTCTGTAGTGGCGCCACCGATATCCACGCCCACCACATTGATATTATTTTTTTTAGCAATAGTCTGCATAATGAGGCCAACTGCACCGGGGGTTGGCATAATGGGAGCTCCTGTCCACGACATGAGTTTTTTGTAGCCAGGCGCCTGGGCCATAACGTGTTCGAGAAAGAGCTTCTGGATTTCCTGTCGTGCCGGGAAGAGATTTTCCCGTTCAAGCGTAGGCCGGATATTATCCGTAATGTCGAGAGCAGTCTTTTGGCTTAAAATTTCTTTGATTTTTCCTCGTGCTTCTTTATTGCCGGCATAGATAATGGGGAGTTGAAAGGTCATGCCGAGCCGGGGTTTTGGATTGGCGGCTGCGATATATTCAGCCAGTTCTACTACATGGGTAACGGTGCCGCCGTCTGTACCACCGGAAAGGAGTATCATGTCTGGCCGAAGATGCCGGATACGGTCAATCTTCTCGTGCGGAAGGCGCTGGTCGTTTGATGCGATGACGTCCATAACGATAGCACCCGCTCCGAGTGCTGTGCGCTGTGCGCTTTCTGCCGTCATAGTCTTTACGGCGCCTGCTACCATCATCTGCAAACCGCCGCCGGCGCTGCTTGTGGAAACGTATACATCGACTCCGGTATTTCCACGGGACGGTGTGATGATTTTTTCTCCATCCAATATCTTACGGCCAGAGAGTTCTTCGACCTCTGCAAAGGCATTTAAAACGCCACGGGTCACATCCTCAAAGGGAGCTTCCACCGTGGTGGGCGATTCTCCGCGGAATGTTTGTCGATACTCCCCGCCCTTTTTTTCTATTAAGATAGCCTTTGTTGTGGTGCTGCCGCAGTCTGTTGCGATAATAACTTCCAAATCATTATCCCCTTTTTTCTAATTCCTCAATAATCCTTTCGATGCCATCTCTCTTTTCGAGGATTCCTTGAAGCAGGTCATATTCTGCGGGTGTAAAGAAAAAGGTTAGAAATGGTCTGAAAAACACCATCATCTGGCTCCCAATATAATTGAGTGGTTGTGCACATTCAAGAAACAATGTAGATGGAATTATGAGCCGTCTTTTTTGAATTACCGCTGCCAGCCTTTGGATTATTGCTACTTCCTGTTCATTTAGCGTTTTATTATTCTGCGACGTTGCTATGCTGAAGGCATGTCTGAACTCACGACGGAAAGACTGTTTGTCCAGTTTGGAAAAGCATGAGGATATTTTTGATAAAAATACGTGTACCTTCATATGCTTGGAAAATCATATCAAAACAGAGGGGTTTTTGTCAAAACCAAAATGCCCACAACATCTTCGATGGCGTATATTTCCCTTGTAATTATCTGTCCGTATGCCTATAATAAAACTCTTATTTAATAACGGGCTTTTCGCAGTTGCAAATAGGAGATAAAAGGCGCAAACTCTATGTGTTGTTATCGTGGTAAGCTTGTACTGATGCTGATCGTTGAGAGCTTGTGCGATAATGTTTAATGGGGTCTTGAAAGGAGAAGCATCTCATGCCATACAGGGCATGGTTTCAATGTATATCTGGCTGTGATGAGAAATACGAACTAAACGAGATCGTCTATCAATGCAAAAAGTGTGGTGATTTGCTGGAGGTTAAACATGATATGGATAAACTCCGCAGGCACTCATCTGAACATTGGAAGAAGTTGTTTGACGAACGATACCGGCGTACCAGGTGGCCGTACGGGAGTTCCGTCTGGGGTAAGAAAGAATGGGTTTGCCCCAATGTCGCCAACGAAAATGTGGTTTCCTTGTATGAAGGAGGCAGCAACCTCTTTTGGGCTGAACGCCTGGGAAAAGAACTCGGCATCGCCGACTTGTGGATTAAACAGTGTGGAAATGCCCATACCGGCTCATTTAAAGATCTCGGGATGACGGTGCTTGTTTCCATGGTCAAACAGATGATTGCCGAGGGAAAGAATATCCCCGCAGTTGCCTGCGCTTCTACCGGAGACACTTCTGCTGCTTTAGCATCGTATTGCGCTGCTGCCGGTATTCTCGCGATTGTTTTTCTGCCAAAAAACAAAGTGTCTCACGCACAACTTATCCAGCCTATTGCTAACGGGGCTCTTACCTTGTCTATTGATACAGATTTTGACGGTTGTATGAAACTGGTAAGAGAGATATGCAGTAAAAACAACATCTATCTGGCGAATTCCATGAATTCTCTCCGTATCGAAGGGCAAAAGACCGTAAGCATGGAAATAGTCCAACAGTTTGATTGGGAAGTGCCTGATGTCGTGATTGTCCCGGGTGGAAATTTGGGAAATACCGCCGCACTGGGGAAGGGATTTCTCATGATGAAAGAATTGGGGTTGATTCGTAAGCTGCCGAGGATTGTGTGTGCACAGGCGGCTAAGGCCAACCCTCTCTACCTAAGCTATTTGAAGGATTTTAAAGAATTTACACCTATAAAAGCGCAAAAGACCCTTGCCAATGCCATTCAGATAGGAGATCCGGTGAGTTACAAAAAGGCAATTAATGTTTTAAAAACCTTTAACGGTATAGTAGAGCAGGCCACAGAGGATGAGTTGGCGAATGCTTCTGCACAAGCAGATAAAACAGGCCTCTTTTGTTGTCCGCATACGGGAGTAGCACTGGCAGTACTGATAAAATTACTGAAGAAGAATATGATACGGCCAGACGAAAAGGTCGTTGTTATTTCTACGGCACACGGTTTAAAATTTACTGAATTTAAGATATGTTATCATGAAAACAAACTGGAAGAAGTAAATTCACGGTTTGCCAATCTTCCTGTAGAGGTATCACCCCAATACGATGCGGTAAAGACAACCATCTGCCGTAAACTCGAACAAATGTCTTCTTAAGGTAAAGAGGCTGTAGACACTATCAACAACCTTCATAGAACAGCACGCCTCGTGCCTCAAACAATAATCAAATTTCCGTTTTTATAACACCATTGCTGTCCGTGAATCTACAAGGTTTTCACTGATGATTGCGGGGATTAAATTCCTTGACAAAAAATAGGCTATACTTATAATAACTTTTCAGATGCGGAAACACTTATAAAATAATAAATTTTTTATAACCGGGTTTCTCCTGAAAAGTTTTTTTAATTAGTTTTTTGCGGAGAAGATTGCCTATGAATTATTTTAAAACAACGATCCTGCTTATAGCCTTGACGCTTCTGCTTGTTTGGGTGGGAGGTATGGTTGGAGGACGTCAGGGTGCTACCGTTGCCTTTGCTGTAGCAATGGGAATGAATTTTTTCAGTTACTGGTTTAGCGACAAGATTGTTCTTAAGATGTATGGAGCCAGAATCGTTTCAGAGCAGGAATCGCCTGACTATTATGCGATGGTTAAAGAATTAACAGGTCGTGCAGGATTGCCTATGCCTAAGATATATGTCATTCCAACGAATGCGATGAATGCCTTCGCAACGGGCAGAAATCCAGGGCATGCTGCGGTAGCAGTTACCGAGGGGATGCTCAATTCATTGAAACGTGAAGAACTTAAGGGGGTATTAGGGCATGAACTTTCTCATATTCGCAATCGTGATATCCTGATTTCCACTATCGTTGCAACGATTGCTGGCGCTGTTATGTTGCTTGCCGATATGGCCAGATGGGCGGCACTCTTTGGAGGGTATGGAGGAAGGGATAGCGAAGAAAACCGGGGGAGCGGTATAGCCATGTTGTTGTTGGCCGTTTTGGCCCCCATTGCCGCGCTTATCATCCAGATGGCAATTTCCCGTTCTCGTGAATATGCTGCTGACAGGGGTGGGGCGTTATTGACCGGGAATCCATTGGGATTGGCCAGCGCCCTTGAAAAATTACAGCAGACATCCGTGGTTAGACCCATGGATGCAAATTCGGCGACATCCCACCTTTTTATTGTGAACCCCTTAAGCGGGCGTTCGTTTGCTACAATCTTTAGTACTCATCCGCCGATAGAAGAACGGATTAAGAGGCTCAGGGCAATGGCTTAAAGAAAAATGGGCAAAGCCCGGTAATGTGGAGATTCGCTTCTGTTACAAGGATGCGAACGCTAGGACGCAGGAGATGGTGCAGTTTATACACGCTGACCACCGCAGCCGAAACCTCCCCAGAAAAAGATAAAGAATGTTGTAAGTACAAACAAAAAAGAGGCGATTTCGTGTGTGGTGCGATAAAGAAAGATTTGTGGTTTGTTGTGTTTCCATAAGTTTGAACTGTTGCCAAAAAACAAGTCGTTTTTACAAAAATGGCAATTTACTTGGAGGGGCATAAATGGTGCACTATACGTGCGATATGTGCGGAAGACCATTGTTGGCAAATGAGGATATTCGGTATGTGGTAAAAATTGAGGTATATACTGCATGTGACGCTATGGAAATGGATGATGATGAAGCTATGGAGGAAGAAATTTGGGAGATGGAAGAAAATAATGACCAGGGTGAGAAATCAAGTCTCGAGGAATCATTTGAAGATGGAGAATATAAGACGTTCCGCTTCGATTTGTGCACCAAATGTCACAAAAAATATTTACACGACCCGTTGTTTTTAAAATCATGGAACAGAACCAGGTTTTCAGAAAATTAAATTTCTATTCAAATATTGAGTGTTTTCTGGTGATTTTGTCTTGAGAAGAAAGGTACAAGTTTGTTGCTGTAAAAATGTATGGGGATGACAATAACCGAGAAGATCATTGCCGATCATTCTGGCCTCAAAGAAGTGCATCCGGGACAATTTGTTTATGCAGATGTTGATATTTGTCTTGGTAATGATATTACGGCACCTATTGCTATTGAAGAATTTGAAAAGGCCGGTATATCAAAAGTTTTTGATCCAGAGAAGATTGTATTGGTTCCAGACCATTTTACTCCCAATAAGGATATTAAGTCTGCCCAGCAATCAAAGTCGCTAAGGGTTTTTGCTGAAAAGCACCATCTAAAGCATTACTTTGAAATTGGCCGTATGGGGATTGAGCACGCGCTCCTGCCTGAAAAAGGGATTGTCGGGCCTGGTGATCTTGTAATTGGAGCCGATTCTCATACCTGCACCTATGGCGCCCTCGGCGCATTTTCTACTGGCGTGGGAAGCACCGATCTTGCCGCATGTTTTGCCACAGGAAAGGTATGGCTCAGGGTGCCAGAATCGATAAGATTTGTTTTCCATGGAAAGGCAAAAAGTTGGACATCCGGAAAAGATTTAATCCTTTATACAATTGGAACGATCGGTGTTGATGGCGCTCTCTATAAAGCGATGGAGTTTGAAGGTAGCGCCATATCAAATTTGCCTATGGACGATCGTTTTGCTATGTGTAATATGGCTATCGAGGCTGGGGCCAAGAGCGGTATCATCGCTCCTGACAAAAACACGGAAGAGTATATCAAAGGCAGGTTCAAGAGAAAGCCCGTAATGTATCATAGCGATCCCGGTTGTAACTATGTAAGAACTTACGAATTTAATGCTGACAAAATAACACCTCAGGTAGCTCTTCCCAGCTTGCCGGAAAATACAAAACCCGTGGAAGAAGTTTCGGGAATTAAGATTGATCAGATAGTTATCGGTTCTTGTACCAATGGGCGAATCTCGGATCTCAGGATAGCCGCGGGAATCCTCAAAGGGAAAAAGGTGCATCCTTCCATTCGGCTCATTATTTTCCCGGCAACTCAGGAAATTTACAAGAAAGCTTTGCAAGAAGGCCTGATCGAGACATTTATTGATGCTGAGGCAGTCGTTTCGACTCCGACATGCGGCCCTTGCCTTGGCGGACATATGGGAATCCTTGCAGAAGGTGAGCGGGCGCTCTCCACAACCAACCGGAATTTTGTTGGTCGCATGGGGCATCCGAAAAGTGAGATATATCTTTGCAGCCCAGCCGTTGCGGCTGCATCTGCAATCACGGGAATGATTACACCACCAGATGAAATTATAAAGAATTGATAGAGAAAGTGAGTTAGGCCATGTCTCAGAAAAAATATATAGGACTTGATATTGGTTCTGTAAGCGTAAAGGCGGTATTGATTAACGAGCATAAGGAAATCCTGGAACATCACTATGTTCGTTCGCACGGACAACCAGTAGAAACCTTCATCCTTATCTTACGAGACATGTTTAATCGAACCCATATTGACGATATTGATGGAATAGCCATTACCGGAACCGGCGGAAAGCTTGTTTCTGAATTAATGAATATTGCCTTTGTTAACGAGGTTGTTGCCCATAGTCAGGCCACGACAATTTTATACCCGGAAGTGCGTACCATCGTTGAAATAGGTGGCGAAGATTCAAAACTTATGCTTATAGAAAGGGACGCAGCTACCCGACAAATAAAGGTCTCCGATTTTTCCATGAATACCATGTGTGCTGCGGGGACGGGCTCGTTTTTGGATCAGCAGGCAACACGGCTCGGCATCGCTATAGAAAAAGAATTTGGGGAACTGGCGTTAAAATCAAAAAATCCCCCGCGCATTGCCGGTCGCTGTAGTGTTTTTGCCAAGACGGATATGATTCATTTGCAGCAGGAAGGCACCCCCGTGCATGATATTGTTGCCGGACTCTGCTACGCCATGGCCAGAAATTTTAAAAGTAATATAGGAAAGGGAAAGGAGTTTTCTACGCCTGTTGTTTTTCAGGGTGGAGTGGCTGCGAATGCGGGTATGGTTAAGGCCTTCGAGGATATTTTAGAGCTCAAGCCGGATGAGTTGATCATACCGAAATATTTCAATGTGATGGGGGCGATCGGTACCGTTTTTACGCTTATGGACAAAGGTATTCATTCACCCTTCCGTGGATTGAAAGAGGTTGAAGAATATCTGAGAAATCGTGGCGCAAAAGCATCGAACCTTGAACCCCTCCAGTCTGACGATTATAAAATTATTGAAAAAATACATTCGATCGCGGGAGACGAAAAGATCGAGGCATACGTCGGGGTTGATGTGGGATCGATCAGCACAAATATTGTCGTTATTGATAAACACAAAAATGTCCTTGCCAGGCGCTACCTCATGACGGCGGGAAGGCCACTTGAGGCTGTAAAACAGGGTCTCTATGAGGTGGGACAGGAAGTTGGAGATAGGGTGATTGTTTACGGAGCCGGAACGACAGGCTCCGGGCGTTACTTAACAGGAGATTTTATCGGCGCAGATATTGCGAAGAATGAGATTACTGCCCATGCGACTGCAGCCGCACAGGTGGATAAGAATGTGGATACTATCTTTGAAATTGGCGGACAGGACTCAAAATTTATTCGTCTGGAAAATGGTGCCATTGTGGATTTTGCCATGAATAAAGTCTGTGCAGCCGGCACCGGTTCATTCCTGGAAGAGCAGGCAGAAAAGCTCAGCGTGAGCATTAAGGGGGAATTTAGCAATCGGGCGCTTTCATCGTGTTGCCCCTCCCATCTTGGTGAACGATGCACTGTGTTCATGGAGTCTGACCTGAATCACCATCAGCAGCGCGGCACATCCAAAGACGACTTGCTTGCCGGGCTGAGTTATTCCGTTGTGTTGAATTTCATCAACAGGGTTGTCGAGGATAGAAAGATTGGAAATACAATTTTTTTCCAGGGAGGCGTAGCGGCCAACCGCGGAGTAAAGGCTGCATTCGAAAAGATAACAGGGAAAAAGATTATTGTTCCACCGCACCACGATATCATGGGTGCCATCGGATCAGCAGTTATTGCAATGGAAGAAAGGGCATGGGAAAAATCCCGTTTCAAGGGATTTGACTTACGGTATAAGAAATATGAACTGTCTTCCTTTGTTTGTAAGGATTGTTCGAATATTTGTGAGATCAGAAAAGTAACCATCGATGGAGAGAATCCGCTTCATTACGGAAGCCGCTGCGGCAAATTTGATGATGAAAAGACCCTGAAGAAAGGGAAGCACCTCCCCAGACTTTTCCGTGAAAGGAAGGACGCCCTTTTTAATACCTACAAGAAAAACAAGCCGGATCAACCGGTCGGGAAAAAGATCGGGATACCGCAAGTTTCCACTTTTTATGACTTTTACCCGATGTGGAAAGCGTTCTTCACGGAATTAGGTTTTGACGTAATCACTTCCAGCGATACCAACAAAGACATTATCTATAATGGCGCGGAAGTAATTACTGCAGAAACCTGTTTTCCTATCAAGGTTGCGCACGGACACGTAATTGATATGCTGGAAAGGGATATAGAGTATCTGTTCTTGCCCAGCGTGATTAATTTAACGCACAGCAGTGAGAAACTTACCCATTCATATGCATGTCCGTATGTGCAGTGTATACCCTATCTCGTACGTTCGGCTATCGATTTTAAAGAGAAGAAGTTTGAAGTTTTGTCTCCCGTCATTCATTTTGAATATGGAGAGGAATACGTAAGCAAGACCCTGCGTGATATTGCCAAAGGCATAGGAAAAACGGGCGAAGTTGTTGAGTCGGCCATAAAAACTGCACGTGCGGCGCTACAGGATTTTAACAAAACGCTTGAAACAAAAGGCAGAGAGGTGCTGGAAAAATTAGGAGAAAATGAAAAGGCGTTTGTGATGATCAGTCGTTCCTATAATGGTTGTGATACCGGAATGAACCTGGGTTTGCCTGAAAAACTGCGCGATTTGGGGATAATGACGATCCCTCTGGACTTTTTGACCCTGGATATTGAAGAAGTGTCTCATGATTATTCGAATATGTATTGGAAGACCGGACAAAAATTTCTAGCTGCGGCGCGGATAATTGCACGAGATAAGCGCCTCTACCCATTGTATATCACCAACTTCGGCTGTGGCCCCGATTCATTCATATCGAAGTTTTTTGCCAAAGAATTGGCGGGAAAACCCTGTTTAACCATAGAGATTGATGAGCACAGCTCGGATGTTGGAGCAATCACACGGTGCGAGGCATTTATTGACAGCCTGAAAAATGTGAAACCTTCGTATCCGGGGAAAAAATTAAGAAACGATGTCCCGATCCGCACCTTAACAAAGGAAAAGAAGCGTACGATTTATATCCCATACATGTGCGACCACGGCAGAATGATAGCCTCATCGATGAAAGCTAACGGAGTTATGGCAGAGGCTCTGCCGATGGCGAACAAACAGTCGGTTGATGTCGGAAGAAAATTCACTTCGGGAAAGGAATGCTATCCGGCAATCCTTACAACAGGAGACATTGTGAAAAAAGCCCTAAGCCAGGACTTTGATCCGGAAGCCAGTGCCTTTTTTATGGCAACGGCTTCGGGTCCCTGTCGATTTGGCCAGTACAATAAATTTCATCGTATGGTGCTGGATGATCTGGGATTTCATCATGTACCTATCTACACCATGGATCAGGGAGAAAATTACGATGAAGATACGAAAAATCTTGGCAACCAATTTCGTAAACTGGCGTGGAATGGCATAATGTACGTTGATCTCCTGCAAAAATTGCAGAGAGAGACGAGACCCTATGAATTACAGAAGGGTGAAACTGACAGCCTTTATGAAAATTATTTGAAAAAGGCTGAGATGTCACTCGAAAAGAAGCAGAGTTTGGTTGAACACGCACGGGAGGCTAATGCGGACTTTGCAAAGATAGCAGTAGACCGGAGCAAGCCGCGACCTTTGATCGGCGTCATTGGGGAGACCTATGTCCGCTGTAATGAGTTTGCAAACAATTTTCTTGCACGAAATATTGAACGTCTGGGCGGAGAGGCCTTTATCCCACCTTTTTCTGAATGGATTAATTATATTGCACACTGCCGCAGAGAGTCGTGTCTCTTTGAAAAGGATTACAAGGGGCTTTTGGGCGAAATCATCTCTGCCGCCATCCAGCGATACGATGCTTACAAGCTTACGAAGATTTTTAAAGGGAGAATCAGACATTTCCTGCATGATGCGTCGATTAAGGAACTCATCAGGAAGGGAAAGCCCTATATCGATGATTCCTACAAAGGCGATCCGGTGCTCAGTATGGGCAAAGCGATTGAGTATGTGGAGGAAGGATTTGACGGTATCATCAACGTGATTCCGTTTCACTGCATGCCGGGGACGGTAGTAAATGGAGTGCTTGAAAGGTTTCAGAAAGATTTTTACGGAATGCCTTGCCTGAAGTTGTCTTTTGACGGACAGGAACAATCAAATGAGGAGACCCGGCTGGAGGCATTTATGCATCAGGCATATCAAAGGATGGAAAGCAGATTGCGTTCCAAAAGATATGACACGATAAGTCATAGAAGAAAGGGCACAGAGAGTAGTAGGGAGTTGGTAGCAGGAAGAGAGATAGGCGGATAGTTCCCACAAAGCAGTTGAAAACATCTTTTGGAAATTTGCACCAACGTAACTCCTGTATTTTTATCGCCTATAATCCGTAAAGTAAGCAGTAACCTTGTTCCCTTTGGTAAAGGAATGAAGGGGTGCAAATACTTTCTAAAGAAGAAGAGTGTATAAACGAATACGATAAGAGAGGACGGTAATGAAGGGTAAATGCTGGAAGTTTGGGAATAATATCAATACGGACGAAATTATACCAGCACGATATTTAAATACCACGGATGTAAAAGAGCTTGCCTCTCACTGCATGGAAGATGCTGATCCGAATTTTATGAAAAAGATTAAGGTGGACGATATTATTGTTGCAGGAGATAATTTCGGGTGTGGGTCTTCCCGCGAGCATGCCCCCATTGCCATCAAGGCGGCAAAGATTTCCTGTGTTATTGCAAAGTCCTTTGCCCGCATCTTCTTTCGGAATGCCATTAATATCGGGCTGCCCATTTTTGAATGTCCTGATGCAGCAGAGCAGATCCGGGAAGGTGATGAAATAGAAGTTAACCTGACGGCCGGTGAAATTCTCGACCACACTTTAAAAAAGAGATTCAGATTCGAGCCATTTCCCAAGGAAATGCAGGAGATCATTCAGGTCGGTGGACTGATGAATTTTGTCAAAAAAAAGATGGCAGTTGGGTAAATCCCCAAACACGAATGGCAGATTTCAAATGTCTTCCAACGAAAGAAATCACCGTGAAAGGGTTTGGAAGTGGGGAATTTGATGTCTGAATTTTTGCAATATTAAACCAAATTTACATGCGATGGTAACGCTGTTATGCAGACCTTGGAAATCACCAAAGATATTCATTGGGTAGGGGTGTTGAATGCAACTCTTAGGGCGTTTGATGTAGTATTTCAGCCCAGGTTCGGAACCACCTACAATTCCTATCTCATACGTGCAGATAAACCTGCCATCATTGATTGTGTTCATGAAAAGTTTGCTCAGGAATATCTTGAAAAACTCCGGTCGTTAATTAACCTCAAAGATATTTGTTATATTGTGGTAAATCATACCGAGATGGATCATACCGGGGCTTTAAGTCTTTTGTTGCAAGAGACCCCGAATGCCCAAATCCTTTCCACAAAGACAGCAGCCCTTTTTCTGAAAAATATTTTGCATATGGATGTGAAGGGAAAGACGGTTGAAGATGGTGAGTGTGTCAGCCTCGGCAATAAGCAATTACAATTTATTCACGCGCCATACTGGCATTGGCCGGATACGATGTTTACTTATTTGCAAGAAGATCGTGTGCTGTTTCCGTGCGATGGTTTCGCCACCCATTTTTGCGATGAACGGCTTTTTAATGACCGGGTAGACGACTTTACCGAAGATTTTCGGTATTATTTTGAGCATGTCATGGGCCCCTTCCGGAAGAAGATCCTTGAGGCAATAGAAAAGATCAAAGGGCTGGATATCCGCCTGATTGCTCCAAGCCACGGTCCTATCCTGCGGACGGATCCATGGAAATACATTCATGCTTATAAAGACTGGAGTATGGTGCGAAAGGATCCCTATAAAAAATTGGTTCTGGTGTTTTATGCATCCATGTACGGAAACACGAAAAAAATGGCGGAGGCAGTAGCAAAGGGTGCCGCTACGGTTCATACCGAAGTCAAACTATTTGATGCTGCCAGCATATCGCCTGAATCCGTGAGGTGCGAGATGGAAGCTGCCGATGGCATCCTGATAGGCTCGTCGACGATAAATGGCGATGCGCTAAAACCCTTGTGGGATATTATTAGTGTTATGTTTAGCGTCAACGTAAAGCTTAAAAAATGTGCCACCTTTGGAGCCTATGGATGGAGTGGAGAGGCAACAAGACTCCTGGAAGAACGACTGAAAGGTCTCAAGCTTACAATTGTTCAGCCTCCCATAAAGGTTCTTTTGATTCCGACAGAAGAAAACCTGAAAAGGTGTTCCATCTTTGGATATGATTTTGCCACATCCCTGACAGCAGCCCAATGACGTGAAATAGTGTCTTTGAAGAAATTGAGGGCGATATGGAAAAAATAGTATGGGATGAAGGTTTTAGTGTCGGTGTTCGGGATTTAGATGAGCAACACAAACGGATCATTACCATAGTAAATACCCTGATTGACATGAAAGATGCAGAAGTTGATTCGGAAATTATCTCAGACACGTTGACAAAAATGACCCAATACGCCGGTGATCATTTTAAAGCAGAAGAGCAATACATGCTCAATTATGAATATCCTGAGTATTCGTCACAAAAAAAACAACATCAGGAATTTAAAAAAAAGACCGTTGATTTTTGCGTGGGAACTATGGTGCATAAAATAACGATTCCAACGGAAATGTTTGCGTATTTAAAGTCTTGGTGGACAAATCATATCCTGAAAGAAGATATGAAGTACAAAGAATTCTTTCATGCAAGAGGACTCAAGTGATCGGAAATTTGATTTCTCAAAGTTCTGACGAAAACACGAAATATCCTTGCAACGTCACGTGATGCACTTTCTCCGGATTAACTTCATGCGAAACGTGGTGTTTTGTACACATCGATTGTCCTCTCATTGACCGTTTTCAACTCACATGTCATCGTATTGGTATGCATGACCACATGTTATGTCTTCGGTTGCAGGGTGACATAAACAAACTTGTTTGTCCCTGTTGTTTGAACATACACACGGATTTGGAATATATCACACTGACAAACAGGGTTTGTCAGTGCCACCCTGTAACCCGCTTAAATAACATGAAAATTCCTATACGATCACGTTAAAACAAGACGTAATATAGAAAATCATACCTCCAAAAGATTTGACTACTTCAGCAATTTTGATGTCGTCTTGAGATATGACAACAGTTATTCCCTTTTTAATCAGCCTGTTTCTCTGGTGTAGTTTCTTAATTTTCTTGACTGAAAATTTTATAATAAGTACAATAATCAATTCCGATTTTTAAAAATCTGCATTTTTCAGAAAGGATGCTTCTTTGAAAAATATCACAATTGTTGCAAGGCATTTGGATATAACAGAAGCTATTAAAAATTACGCCTTGCTAAAGACGGAAAAGGTAAACAAATTTTCCGGACGGATTTTGCAAATACAAATTACCTTAGACATCGGTGGCGATAATAGCCATATTGTTGAGATGGTTGTTTCAGTTTCAAGGGGGCCTACGCTGGTTGCTGAGGTGTCGAATCCGGATATGTACCGGGCAATTGACCTTGTTGTGGATAAGATTGAGGCTCAGCTCAAAAAGCATAAGGGCAAAATCCAATCCAGGATCATCCGCAGAAAAAAATCTGTGGCTGAGGAAACAGAAGGTTTTGAAGGTATTCCAGAAGGATGATAGATAACAATTCTACAGGAGGGGTTTTATCGTATGAAGTTGACTGATTTTGTTGTAGAGGAAGCTATTATCACAGAAGTTAACGCTACGGAAAAAGAGGCTGTTATTCGAGAAATGGTAGGTTCGTTGAAAGATGCACAAAAAATCAACAGTAAGGATGTTGAAAATATTATTAAATCTCTTATGAAGCGGGAGGAGTTGGGCAGTACTGGCATTGGAAAAGGTGTAGCGGTTCCTCACACAAAACATGATTGCATAAAAAAAATTATGGGAACTATTGCTCGGTCAACAAATGGTGTTGATTTCAATGCCCTTGATGGAGAACCTGTGTATCTTTTCTTTCTCCTCCTTTCCCCGAACGATTCCGCTGGGGCTCACCTTGCTGCATTAGAAAGAATATCCACCGTTATACGAGATAACGATTTCCGCCGATTCATGAGAGAGGCAAAAGGTAAAGACGGTATAATTGAGATATTGCGTGAGGTTGACGGTATTCAGGTTTAATCTAAAAGCAATTTTCTCTCTCCTCAACAACGTGAAATTAAGGAAAAGTAATTCATACCTTTTGACCTAACAAAACAAAAAACACGGAAATCTTTTCCCATTTTATCGTATTTTAAAAGCAGTGGTTTTTGTATACAGCAAGAAGCTTCTGTACAGCATGTTTATTGAAATATGGATATTTACGCTAAAAATTTACAGTTATTAAAACGAAAGATAAAGATCTCGAACTCTAATGGATTGCATGCGAGGCCTGCTACCAAATTCGCAGAGATTGCCAATAAATATACGTCAGAAATCCGTTTAAAAGCAAAAAATAAAGAGGTTGACGGAAAAAGCATTATTGAACTTTTGACGCTTGGCGCAGAGAACGGCACAGAAATCGTTGTTAGTGCAAAAGGATCTGATGCGGCGGAGGCTTTAGATGCTCTGGAAGGATTAGTAAAAAGTAAGTTCGAAGAAGAATTCATGGAAATTCGAAAAGGAATTGCCGTTTCGCCAGGAGTGGTTATCCGCAATGCTTTTATGTTTGAGAGCGAAGGGTACCGTATCCCTCGCCATATTATAAAAAAAGATGAGGTCGAAGGTGAAATCCACAGACTTGAAAAAGCAATTGAAGATTCAAAAAGAGAAATTCATGATTTAGAGCAAAAGGTCTCAGAAAACCTGAGTTCTGAAATTGGGTCAATCTTTGGCACGCATCGGATGGTATTACAAGATGTACGTCTAAAAAACGAGATCATTGACAAAATTAAAAGAGCAAATTTTACACCAGAATTTGCGGTATCGCTTGCCTTGCGTGTTTACATTAGGAAATTTCAAGATATCCACGACTCGTATCTTGCAGAACGGGTAAGTGATATTTTTGATATCGAACGGCGACTATTAAAAAACTTGTTGGGTGAAAAGAGAGAGGAACTGAAAAATCTTGCCGAAGAAGTGATCTTGGTAGCCCATGATCTTACCCCCTCTCAAACGGCTTCGCTCGATACCGAGAAAGTTAAGGGATTTGCTACTGATGCAGGTGGCCGGACGTCTCATACCGCTATCGTTGCCAGGGCATTAGGTATACCCGCTGTAGTGGGGCTTGGAACAATTACCGCGGATGTCTTTGGAGGTGATACGGTCATTGTGGATGGTAATAGTGGTGTTGTTATCGTTAGACCAGATGATGAAACACTGGCGGCATACCAAACCAGGGTTAAAACCATTCATGTCTTTGAAGAAAGACTAGCCACCGAGCTAAGAGATCAACCCTCGACCATGGGCGATGGTAAACATATTTCTATTTTTGGAAATATAGAATTTCCAAAGGAAGTCAATATAAATGTAAGATATGGTGCGGAGGGGATCGGTCTCTACCGAACAGAATTTCTTTATCTGGGTGCGCCCAAACCTCCGACAGAAGAGGAGCATTTGGAGGCATATGCAACAGTTGTACAGGAATTACAGGATAAGCCTGTTATTATCAGAACACTGGATCTTGGCGCTGACAAATTTGACTATTTAGATAACAGAAAAGAAGGAAATCCCTTCTTGGGGTGTCGTTCTATCCGTTACTGTTTTGAAAATCCATCCATATTTAAAATACAATTGAGAGCTATTTTGCGGGTGTCTGCCCAAGGTAACGTAAAGATTTTATTTCCTCTGATCTCTTCTCTCCAAGAATTACAACGAGCAAAGCAGATGGTTTGGGAAACTATGGAAGAATTAGAAAAGGAAAATGTCTCTTTCAATAAAAATATTGAGATGGGCGTAATGCTTGAAGTCCCCTCTGCGGTTATAATTGCAGATCTCTTGGCAAAAGAGTGCGATTTCTTCAGTATTGGCACGAATGATCTTATCCAGTATTCCCTGGCTGTTGACAGAAATAATGAGAGGGTCGCTTATTTATACTGTCCTGTCCATCCGGCGATATTAAGGCTTTTAAAAGTAGCGATCAAAGCAGCAGCAGACAACAATATCCCTATTGGGATATGTGGTCAGATGGGAAGTGAGATTGAATATACTGCGCCGCTTATTGGTATGGGACTTACTGAGTTTAGTGTGGCGCCTGCGACAATTATACCGGAAATAAAAAAAATTGTACGATCAATTACCTTTGAAAAAGCAAAGGAGATAGCCGAAACAGCATGTCAATTTGAAGATCCGGAGAAAACAATGGCTTACCTTAGAAAAATTGCTATTGATATTCTGCCAGAGGTATTTGACGGACAAAATTATTCTTGACACCAATATGTGTCCTTATTAGAATTTCTCGTAACTCTTTTAATTTATTATAGTTGAAGTTTTTATGTAAGGTTGGCATATTAAATCAAGAATACGTATTCGATTCAGCAAATCAGGCGACATTCGCTTTATTTCTCATCATGATTTAATGAAGCTTTTTGAGAGGGCTATCAGAAGGGCAAATATTCCAATAGCGATGTCCAAAGGCTTCAATCCGCATCCGAAATTGTCCATTCCCATTGCATTAGGTGTTGGAATATCCGGCAATGATGAAGTTTTGGAACTGGAATTGCTTAGGCCGATGTCCGTTGAAATTTTAGTTGAATGTTTGTGTCTTCAATTACCAAAAGAAATTTATGTTCTTTCTGGAGAAGTCATTGCTGACAGCGAGAGATGCCCGGTTCGTGATGTGATCTATGAAGTGGTATTTAAAAACCCGGAGTTTTTAAATACGGTAAAGGTTAGCGAATTTTTACAACAGCCGTTTATTGTTGTAAACCGCACCAAAAATGAGCACCAAAAATCTTTTAATATTCGACCGTCTATTCAGGGAATCACAGTAAAGTCGGGCCGTTTAATTCTATCTATAAAAGTAGAAACCGAAGGTATGGCGAGGCCCGAAGAAGTGGTCGGTGCTTTGCTGGAGAATGGGAGAAAAGAGATCTTTGAGATTATCAGAACAAAAATCAATTTGACTTCTTCTGCATAACTGAGGGAAAAACATGGACAAGAAGATGCTTATTAACGCAGTAGAACCTGAAGAATGCCGAATTGCTATTTTAGAAAACAATATTTTGGAGGAGCTCTACATTGAAAGGAGTTCCCGCGGACAGATTGCGGGAAATATTTATAAAGGAAGAGTCGTTAATATTGAGCCTAGTATCGAAGCAGCATTTGTGGATATCGGACTCAAAAAAAACGGATTTCTCCATGCATCAGATGTTTTAATTCCGTCAGAAAACGGGAGCCAGTCATCTGACACTGATGCTCATGGCAAACCGCATCGGGAATTTCGCAAAATACGGGATCTTCTGCATCCGGGCAAAGAGGTGCTGGTTCAGGTAACAAAAGAAAGCATTGGCACTAAGGGCCCTAGTCTTACAACGTATATCAGCCTGCCAGGCAGATTCCTGGTTTTAACGCCCGATGTTCCGCGTCACGGAGTTTCCAGGAAAATTGCAAGCGATGAGGAGCGGCTAAGATTAAAAAAAATTCTTGCAGGATTAACACCCCCCGCAAATATTGGCTTTATTATACGAACAGCAGGAGAACAGCAGACAAAAAAAGAGATCCACAAGGACTTTCACTATCTCTTAAAGCTCTGGAAGAATATAGAGAAACAGACAAAAGACGTCAAAGCCCCTGCTACCATTTACCAGGAAAGTGATCTGGTTATTCGCGCTATTCGGGATATTTTTTCGACAAACATACAAGAAATCATCGTGGATACGGAAGCTGTTTATGGAAGAACCCGTGACTTTCTTCGTATGATTATGCCTAAATCTGAAAAGCTGTTAACCCTCTATAGCGAGGATAAGCCTCTATTTCATAAATATAATATTGAACAAGAGATTGAGGCAATAAACTGTAGAAAAATCCGTTTGCCTCGTGGAGGCTCAATTGTTATTGAACAGACCGAGGCATTGGTGGCAATTGATGTCAATAGTGGTAAATTCAAAGAGGAGTGCGATCCGGAAGAAACGGCCTTTAAGACGAATCTCAAAGCAGCCAAGGAAATTGCACGCCAGATCCGGCTGCGAGACTTAGGTGGTGTGATTGTAATTGACTTTATTGACATGAGAACAGAATCGCATATTCATGCTATCGAAAAGGTCGTTACGGATGCGTTGAAAAGAGATAAGGCGAGAACAAAGATGCTCAAGATGTCGAAATTTGGCACCATCGAACTTACCCGGCAACGGATTCGGTCAAGTCTTCGGGATGTTCTTTTTGAAGAATGCAAATTTTGTGGCGGTACGGGATATGCTAAAACCGTTGAGAGCCTTTGCTTAAATGTCATGAGAGATCTGAAGTTTGCTATCCATTCATCACAAATTGCGAAAATTGAGATTGTTGCGAATCCCGCGGTTGCAAATTACCTGCAAAATCAAAAGAGAAAACAGATGATAGAGATTGAAGAATCTTATAATAAAAAGATACACATTTTTAGCACAGCGAATCACGAATACGGCAAGATCGATATTCGTTATTTAAACCAGAAAGACGAACCTGTTGAGATCTAAATATATTAGCAAAGATTTGCTTGCTGCCGATAAATATGGTAAAGTAACAGATGCAGCTTTTTTGTAGATACGTATCACAAGAAACGGATAAAGAAAGGAGAAGGTAAATAATGTATGCAATTGTAAAAGACCGGGGTAAGCAGTATAAGGTAAGGGTTGGCGAACGCTGTCTCATCGATCTGAAGGCCGATGCACAAACTGGACAAATCCTGGAGTTTGATAATGTATTAGTTTGCTCAAATGAGGAAGGTAAAACGACTTTAGGGGCTGATACCAATAAAAATGCGAAGGTTATTGCAGAAGTTGAGGGCATAAAAAAGAGCGCAAAATGTATGACCATAAAATTTCGCAGAAGAAAAGAATCTCTGACAAGAAGAGGACATAGAGAAAAATATACCCGTATAAAAATTAAGGAAATTATTTGCGACTAGTCGGCAATGAATGATGCAAGAACTTTAATTGAAAAGAGCAAAGTGAAAAATTGAGTTGTTTTCAGCCGATACAACGGGTGTTTTTTATACATCAACAGGATTTTAATTTTTTGAAACGGAGGTTAGCAGTATGGCTCATAAAAAAGGGCAGGGTTCGTCAAAAAATGGAAGAGACAGCAATCCTCAAAATCGTGGGGTAAAAAGATATGGTGGACAATTTGTAACCGCTGGCTCCATAATAGTACGCCAATGCGGGACAAAATTTAAACCGGGAAGAAACGTCGGAATCGGCAGGGATGATACTCTTTTTTCGATGATAGACGGAACGATAAAATTTGAAACGAGACGTCGCGTGAGTGTTTATACAACACCCAGATCATAAGGTCTTTTCCCTTTCCCGTTTTTTTACGGATTCATGGTACTTCTTTCAATTGGGTCTTTCCTGAAATATGTGTTATTAGTTTCTTTGATGTTGACCGCAGCAGGTTAAACAATGTTTGTCGACGAGGCAGTTATATTTGTAAAGGGAGGCGATGGCGGAAACGGATGTGTGAGTTTCAGAAGAGAAAAATACGTCCCTTACGGAGGTCCAGACGGAGGGGATGGAGGTAAGGGTGGCGATATTATCATCCACGTCAGTGATAAAATAGACACCTTGCTGGATCTCACTTCCCGGGTAAAATATATTGCAGGAAACGGTGCACATGGAAAGGGCTCTACCAAAAGAGGTAAAGATGGTAATGACCTTAGTATTAACTTACCACGCGGCACCGTAATCAAGGATAGAGAAAGTGGCCGTATTCTCAAAGACATGGACACGGCTGGGGAGAATCTCGTTATTGCGCGGGGAGGAAGAGGGGGAAGAGGAAACAAGTGTTTTGCAACCTCTATCAATCAGGTTCCTCGACAGGCGGAAAAGGGGAGACCCGGCGAAGAACGATGGCTGATCCTTGAATTAAAATTACTTGCAGATGTTGGTCTTATTGGAATGCCAAATGCCGGAAAATCAACCTTGCTTTCTCGAATATCAGCTGCCAGGCCTAAAATTGCCGATTATCCGTTTACCACATTACAACCGCAATTAGGAATTGTGGAAGTAGAGGATTATCGAAGATTTGTTGTTGCCGATATTCCCGGGCTTATAGAAGGGGCACACCGGGGGGTAGGACTTGGAGATGAATTCCTCCGGCACATTGAAAGGACACGGTTGTTGGTCCATCTCTTAGATGTCTCACCGTTTGCTACGGTGGCTCCTGCAGAAGCATATTTCATCGTACGGAATGAATTAAAACAATATAATCCTGTTCTTGCTGAAAAGGCAGAAGTTGTTGTTGCCAACAAAATAGATCTTCTTGATTCTGAGGCTGGTATGAAATGCATTCAAACTCTGGAAGAGAAAATATCCAGGCCTGTTTGTCCCGTCTCTATGGTTACCGGCAATAATATCAGCCTGCTGATAAGTCTGATGGTAAACGCATTACAAGAGACGCAATCCGCTCTCCATGCATCTGTATGCAGTTAGCAATTGATATTGGCAACACCAACATCCATATTGGAATATTCGAAGAAGACATTTTGCGCTCCACGCATACCGTTGGAAGCGGATCTCTGCATCAGACAAATTTTACGAAAATTCTCACTCCCGCCATTTTTTTCAAAACACAGGCTGTTATTCTCGCATCTGTTAATCCTCAGGCAGAGGCATGTGTCATAGAATATCTCGGAAAACATAGCCCAGTACAACCCTGTCGCATCGGGAAAGAGATTCCAATCCCTATGCCGATTTTGACCGAATCTCCCGAAATGGTAGGTATTGATCGACTGGTAAATGCAATCGCCGCATTTGAAAGGACGAAAAATCCGGCGATTGTTGTTGATGCAGGTACCGCAATAACCATTGACGGAATAAATGAGAAAGGGGCTTTTTTGGGAGGAATTATTGCGCCGGGGATAGGGATGTCTTTAAAGGCGCTACATCATGCTACGGCGCTTTTACCCCTCGTATCTATCAGCAAACCAAAAAATGTCTTTGGAAAAAACACGGAAGAAGCAATAAGGTCGGGTATTTTCTGGGGGACGGTCGGAATGATACACCAGGTGATTGATATGATGAGCAACGAAATGAAATGCCAGCCACCGGTAATTGTAACCGGAGGAGATGCGTCTGTATTGGCACCAGAGCTTCCCGTCGCTACTACAGTGTTACCGTATCTGACGTTGGAGGGAATTCACCTTGCGTATAAAATTAATATTGCATCGCTGCTGCCGTATTAGCTAAATTTTAATTTTTCAATCAATTTTTGGTATCGGACATCTTCTCTCAGATGAGCCAAATCCTCATCCCTTTCCAAATGATAAATGTCTTTATAGCCTAACATAATTGCCCTTTTCAGCGCTTCAAAAGCAGCGTTAATGTTTTTCAGTAGTGCATAACTACAGGCAAGATTATAATGAACCAGGGGGGATTCCGGTTTAAGACGGCACAATTTTTGATCCGTGAGAAGCCCTTTTTCATACATACCCTGAGCGGTATACGTATTAGCCAAATACATGAGACAATCAATATAATTGGGGTTCCGTTCAAGGATGCCTTCAAAAAACCAAATGGTAAATTCCTCCCCTTCCTTTTTAAATTCAGGGGCGTTCAGGGTGAAATCATAATTTGGCAAGGTGATTGAATTGAAGGATCTGCTTTTCGTTTCCATTTTCATTAGTTGATTACTCGTTTTTATCAATCATGATTGTTGCTCTAAATTAAATATATTTATAAAATCTGCACTTGTCAAGCTTCGGGATAAATATTTTATATCACGGAAGTAGTGGAGGGAAGAAAAACGCCTATCGATAAGGAGGTTATAAAAAACAGGATCAACAGCAAGGAAGATATCTCACTGAAGGCTATTGCCGATATTATGTAACTATTCAGCGAAACGGATGGTGAGAGAGAATATTTTCTCGGAATAGTTAGG
>NZ_MJUW02000011.1 GCF_001753675.2 Candidatus Brocadia sapporoensis
CCTAACTATTCTGAGAAAATATTCTCTCTCACCATCCGTTTCGCTGAATAGTTACGAAAATTCATGAATAAAGCGACTCCTGCCATTGCCGTTTAAAGTCTTTAATTTTATTAAAACTTGAAGCAAAACGGGCATTATAATTAAAACGAGGGGCAATTGAACCACTAACCCTGAGATAATAGCAATCGCCAGCGGCTGTTGCATGGATGATCCCTGGCCAACACCCAGGGCAAGGGGCAGGAGGGCCAGAATAGTCGCAAAGGTGGTCATTGCAATGGGGCGCATACGATTCCTGCCCGCGATGACAAGTGCGGTGCCCAGATCAACGTCCTCAGATAAATCGTGATATTCAGAAATATAGAAAATTGCCACTTCCGTAACGATGCCAACAATCATTGTCATACCCATCATAGAAGAAATATTGATTTCTATGCCAGTCAACCACAAACCAATAAACACCGATGACAAGGCGAGAAGCGTGGTGGCGAGCATGGCAAGCGCTACACGGAAACTCTCATAGAGAAAAAGCAAAAGCAGAAAGATCAGCATTACCGCTGCAACAAAGACAGCAATAAGTCCCGCGAAGGCAATTTGTTGCTGGGCATAGAGTCCACCCAGATCATAATACATCTCCTTCGGTATCAATCCAGGAAGTCCCAGAACAGCTTTAACATCTTTGATTACAGAGCCTATATCCCTGCCGCTAATGCGGCCGGTAACAGCAATCATTTGCTTCAGATCATCGCGCACGATCTGGGGCTGTCCGGTAATAACCGTAAGTGTAGCTACCCGTTTCAAAGGGAAAAGGTGTCCGTCCGGAGCCCGCAGCCGGAGGTTGCTTATATTACGTTCCGTTGACCGCACATCGTTTGGCACCCAAACACGCACACCGACCATCTTAGGCCCACGTTGTATGTGGGTGGTAACAACACCACTCGCGTAATCAGATAACCATTGAGTTATGAATTCGGGACTCACCCCCTCCAGAGAAGCCTTGACCCTGTCTACCGAGATATTCAAGGCATCCCCGGCCAGGACGACACCATCTCGCACATCCACCACACCTGGGATTTTCCTGATAGCATCAGCCACTTGTGGCCCGAGTCTGATGAGCAATCCGCCATCGTTAGAATAGAGTTTAATCTCAATCGGCTGTGGAACAGCAGTTAGATCGCCGATAAGGTCTTCCATTAACTGGGCCATTTCTATTTCTATGCCAGGGACCGATTGCTCTACTCGCACTCGTATATCGTTCATGACCACGCTTATATCCCGTCTCGGAAACAGTTTGAGACGAACAAAAAAATCCCCCTCATTTGCTTCCGACAATCCACCGCCAAGCTTTATTCCGGTTCGTCTGGAATAGGTATCTACCTCAGGGGTTGATTGAAGTATCGTTTCAACGCGGCGAAGCAGACGATCGGTCTCGCCAAGAGACGTACCCGGTGGGGTCAGGTAATCAAGAACAAAGCCACCCTCATCCATCATGGGCATAAAACCAGAGCCCATGTGTTTGTAACTGAACCAACCTGTCGCTATTAAGGGCACAACAAATGCCAGGGCAAGCCAGGGTCGCATCATTATGCGGTGCATGATGGCTTCGTACGCCCAATGTGTCCATTCGGTCAGCACACCACCTTCCTTCTGATTCGTATCCTTTTCACTCAACAAATGATCCGCTAAAATTGGCACTGCCAGCAAGGCTACAAAAAAAGAGATGACGAGGCTGGCAGCAATGGTCAGAGAGAGTGCTTTAAAAAACGCCCCGGTTACTCCGGAAAGGAATGCCAGAGGGGCGAAAATAATGATGGTGGAGGCGGATGAGGCAGCAAGCGGCTTGGTAAACTCGCGTGCGGCGAGCATTGTTTTGTTGTGGTGATTATCTGTGCTGCCACGCATTCGGCGGATAATGTGTTCTACCATAACAATGGTGTCATCAACAATGAGCCCTACCGCTGCTGCCATACCTCCAAGAGTCATGATATCAAAACTCATGTGCAATCCGTAGAGCATGAGGATAGTAGAAGCCAATACACAGGGTACAGAAACAATGGCTATGAGGGTTACTTTAAGATTACGCAGGAAGACGAGGAGAATCAGGGCGGCGAGCGCAACGCCAATGATGATTGCATCGCGTACGCTGACAGCAGAAGCGACAATCAGTTTGCTTTGGTCGTACCAGGTTGCAATCTTCAAATCCACAGGCAACTGTTTACGGAATTCGGCAAGCTTTTTCTTTACGACATTGTCTATCTGTACCGTATTTCCTCCCGGTTGCTGGTAAATTTGAAAAATTACGGCATCGTGACCATCGGCAGTTACGCGCGTCCATTGAGGCGCCGCTTCCCGAATTACTGTAGCGACATCATCCAGACGCACCATACCATTTTGTCCCGAACGGAGTATCGTTTCACGAATCTGATCAAGACCGGGCAGTTGGGTATCCGATATAATGAGATAAAGTTTGTAATGATCTTCCAGTCGTCCAACCGCAGTAATGACGTTAGCGGCAGAAAGGGCCTTGCTGATATCGGATAGAGATAAGTTATAGGATGCCAATTGCGCAGGGCTTACTGTTACCCGGTATTCCTCAATGGCTCCGCCTAAAATTTCAATCCTGGCTACCCCCTCTATCGTGGAAAGGAGCGGACGTAGCTGGTACAAGGCGATATCCCTTAGTTCGATGAGAGAATGGATATCAGAGGTCAGGCTGTAAGCCAATACAGGAAAGACCGTAGTGTCCATCCGCCGCACATGAAAGGAAGTCCCCTGCGGTAAAGAAGGGAGCGTTTGATTAATAGCGGATTCCACCTGCAACATGGCCGCAATCATATCCTCGCCCCATTCAAAATTTATGGAGATATCAGCGCTTCCGCGACTCGTTTTAGAACGCACATTGAGAGCCCCGGGGATGCTGCGAACCGACTCCTCAACAGGCCAGGTTACCTCGATAGCCATGCGCTCTGCAGGACGATCACCCGCTTCGAGGCTTACTACTATTCTGGGAAAACTAACGCGGGGAAAGAGGGCTACGGGAAGTTTCATGCTGCTGGCTAGCCCACCCAAGGCTAAAGCCGCCAGTAACGACAGGATCGAACGGCGATGTGATTGTGTCCAATCGACAAAAGTCATTGAGATTCTTCCTCTTTGATCTTCATACCATCCTGTAATTCATAATTACCAAGAACTACTGCCAGATCACCGGGTTGAAGGATAGCGCTGAGGATTTCAACATCTTTATCCGTTTCTAAACCCACATGTACCGATTGCTTCCATGCACGACCATCTTTCATGGTAAAAAGAACGTAATGATCATCTTCGGGGAGTACTGCTGTGCGTGGAACAATCAGTGTCTCTTTGGAAGATATCGTTATTTTACCCTGGACATACTCTCCCGGCAGAAACTCAGCGGTAGATGGAAATACAACGAACAGATCGACAAGGCGGGTAACCGGATTAACAGATTTCGAAATTGCACGGATCCAACCGGTAACGCCACGTGATGATTGCATATAGACAGACGAGATACAAACCGGTTGATGAACCGTCAGCCGGTTTATATCTTCCGGCTCAACTCCCAGCCTGGCTTCAAACCTGCCTTGAGCAACGATTTCGACCAGAGGCATGCTGGCAGATACGATATCTCCCTCGCGGACATATACTGTATTGACCAGCCCGCCAACATCAGCAACAACCTGTTTCTTCTCTCTTATTCCCCGTTGTTTAAGATTTTCAAGTCTCAGCCGGGCATCCTCAAAGGCTTGCTTCGTTTGCAACACTTGCTGAATCGTGGCTAGTTTTAGATCGAAGCGTTGCTGCATGTTGCTGTACGTTTCTTTTGCCAGTCCATAGTTGTTCATCGCTTGCTCAAGCTGAAGGCTGGTATTCGGGCCTGGGTCGATTTCAAAAAGAACTTCACCCATAGCAACCTTTTGACCTGCCGTTGCGAATATACGGCGAATTTGTATCTCAAAAGGTTCAGAAATTGTTTGCACTGCTCCAGGCGCCGGCACTACCGTTCCGTACACAACAATATCTTCCGTAAGGGTTCCTTTTGCCAGTGGCGCAACCTTAACTGCCGCAACAGGCTCTGATGTAGAAATATCACCCGTGACCATCGATGCGGAAGGAAACGACGGAGATTCATTTTCCACGGTTTTCTTTTGACTATGAAAGAACAACAGATATCCACTCACGGTTGCAATGCAGGCGCTTATGATGACAAATAGCATCGTATGTTTCATTCCAAAACCTCCGTGCTATCAGACTTTTCCGAGTGTCCTTTTAAGGATGTCTCGAAACCAGGGAAATATTCTCCTGCCGCAATTTCGAGGGAAATTCCCAGATCGGACAATTCCTGTTCGAGCTTAACATATTCAATCCGTTTCGTGATCAAATTGTTTTTTGTGTTATAGTATACAAGGATATCGGCATTGCCTACTTGCAAGGCAGTATAATAGAATTGAACCAGCTTTTTAAACTCCGCAATAAACTTTTCTGTTGCGGCTATCTGTTGTTTGACCAAATCCATGTCCCGTAAGATGCGGTTGATTTCGGAACGCGCTTCGAAAATGCGGGCCATATATTCATCAAAAAGTTGATTTCTGGTCGCCTTCTCAAGGGCGATCTGTCCCTGATTCCGGTCAAAGAAGGGCAGGTCCAGGGTAATTGCAAAGCCTGTGGTGATCGGACTGCTTAGATTCCCTCCTTGGGTAAAACCAATTTTTATTTTCGGAAACTGAGAAAGTACAGCGGCCATAACCTTTGCCTCCTGGCTTTCGTACCCTTTCTTTAAGGCAAGGAGGTCAAGGCGCCGTTCCTCCAGTCCTTCGGTAATCTGAGATGCGGATGGAAGCGCAGGCCAGGAAGGAAGGGCAATATTTTGTTGAATCAGGACCGCTCTGCCCGCAGGAAGGCCAAGCGTCTGATTCAGTGCAATCTGCTCGCGTTTCTGTTCTTGAACCAGTTTCAGTTGCAATATCCGAATCTGCTGAAGGGTTGTTTCTGCGGCTGCAATATCTACTGCAGTTAACACGCCGAATTTTACCGCCTTTTTGACGACTTCAAGGTTTTCCCGTAATCCTTTTACTGCCGCTCTTGCAAGTTTCACCTGCTGCTCTATCCACAACAACCGGTAGACGTGCAATTTTGCCGCCTGGGCCACCTGCCACTCCTGCCACGCCACATCAATGTCCACCGCATCCACATGGGATAGAGCAGCGTCCATTCTTTCCTTCCGTGAGATAAGGGAAATAAAATCCCAGTTCAATCCCAACCCGAAGGCGTCGATTGTTCCCAGGGTATTCCCGGCTGTTAGCACGTCAAGTTGGGGGTTAGGCAAAATGCCTGCTTGAATAAGCTGGGCCATAGAAATATTCTTTCGGTCTCGTATGGCGCGCAACACGGGATTTGTCAATACCGCCAGTATGGCCGCCTCATCCGGTGAAATTCCGTCCCGGTCATCAAAATCTATTGACTTCAGAACTGGATGCCTGATCAGTTTTGCCTGAACCCGCACTTTTTCCATCGATGGATCTTTCAAAGCAAGATTCACTGCCGAATTGTCTATCGGCATGGCACGATAGAAAGCGCATCCAGTAACGAAAGTAGCGATCACATATAGAATAGATATCTTTTTTCGTTTATACATGTATCTGCTTTCAACCATTTATACCCATATGACAACTTTCCTGATCAACATGATGCATTTTTTACAAATGGATTTCGGGATCTGTTCGTAACCTTACCGGCGTAGAGGGTGCTCTCCGTTGATCACAGAGTGCAGTCTATGAATAAAAAAAGCAAAGAAAGCATCCCTGACAAGAAGAAAATAATTTACTGCGCTGTTTAAATGTATTTTCCTGTCATAGTTTCACAATCAAGTTAGGCTGCCTTTCGGCAGCGACTCTTAAACCCCCCTCTAAAAAGAGGAGCCGGGGGTGTGTTAACACGCCTCTCACACATCCCTTAATCCCCTCTTTCTAGCCTTATCTTTACCCACATTTTCTACTGGACAAATGCTGGCGGAGATAATGAATGAG
>NZ_MJUW02000026.1:0-801 GCF_001753675.2 Candidatus Brocadia sapporoensis
GGGATATGCTGGAACTGGACGCATTTTGGAGGATGCGTCTGCTGTCAAGCCGGAAGGGAACAAGCTGGCTGAATATGCTGAAGGCACTTGTCTGTTATCGGTTGATCGATCCGGGGAGCGAATTTCGTTTCCATCGTGAGTGGTACGTGCGAAGCGCAATAGGCGATCTGCTGGGAGAGGATTATTCCCTGGCGCAGAAGGACAAGGCGTATCATTGTTTGGATTTGTTGCTTGAACATCTATTTAAAAGAGAAGTGGGGAAAGCTCTTTGGGGCAAAGTACGATGTACTGCTGTATGATTTGACAAGTACGTATTTTGAGAGTGAACCGCCACCGGCTGGATTTTTGGGTAAGAAGCGGTTTGGATATAGCCGGGATAAACGTTCGGATTGCGTGCAGGTGGTAGTGGCGTTGGTGTTGACGCCGGAAGGATTTCCCGTGGCCTACGAAGTGTATCCTGGCAATACCAGAGATAGCGCAACATGAGGGGAATTTCTGGATCGGATTGAAAAGCGGTATGGGAAATTCCGACGTACCTGGCTCATGGATAGAGGTATTCCAACGGAGGAGATGTTGGAAAAGATGCGCTCAGGAGGGATTGATTATTTGGTTGGCACTCCGAAGGGGCATTTGACGCGAGTGGAAAAACAGTTGCTGGAAGAGGCGTGGATTGAGGCGAGGGAGAACGTCCGCGTGAAAATTCTTGGGCAGGAATCGGAGTTTTACGTTTATGGGGAGAGCCATGACCGGGTGTCTAAGGAGCGTTCCATGCGTCGGCGCAGACTCAGACGTTTGTGGGTG
>NZ_MJUW02000026.1:999-54019 GCF_001753675.2 Candidatus Brocadia sapporoensis
GGAAAATTATTTGCTGTTGACGCGGATAGAACAGGCATTTAAGGATTTGAAGGGATCACTTTCCATCCGCCCCATCTGGCACCAATGGGAACGGAGAATTAATGCCCATATCTTTGTTTCCTTTTTGGCTTTTTGTCTTCACACGACACTGCGCAATCTTGCGCGGGGGAGGGCCGGCGGGCTGACGTCTGAAGCGATCTTGGAAAAACTGTCGGGCATTCACATGATAGACGTTCATTTACCGACCACGGATGGCCGTCACATTGTCATGAGCCGTTATACCCAGCCGGAGAAGGACGTTTTACTCCTTTTGGCGCAGTTGGGAATGACGCTTCCTGAACAACCGCCGCCTAAGGTTTACGCATCCGGACAGATCGGCCTGTAGTGCCGACCTTTTTGAACGACTCCTTGATTTTACTGGCTCAGCGGGTTGCATACCCCTCGAATTGCGAAAGTCGGGTTAAGATGTTTCCATTCCATGTTCTGATACAAACGTTCCATTGGTCCGCCTTTGCTCGCGCCCCAATGAGGGGAGTCAGGAACTGAACTGCATCATTTGTGTTGCTTCTATTTTAATCCTTGAAAGCCACAGAGAAAGAATTATAATGTTTTCCTCACAGAGCACGAACTTTCTTCCGTACCTATCACGTACACTTTTTAAGGAATAGAAACCGATGAAATGGTCACAAACCCTGATTCCCACTCTGAAAGAGAGCCCTTCAGAGGCGGAAATCGAGAGTCATAAACTAATGATCCGCGCCGGTTTGATCCGTCGGATCACGGCAGGCGCTTATGCATATTTACCCCTGGGAACCCTCGTGCTGAATAAAGTCATTGCCATTGTA
This sequence comes from Candidatus Brocadia sapporoensis, assembly GCF_001753675.2. GTDB lineage: Bacteria > Planctomycetota > Brocadiia > Brocadiales > Brocadiaceae > Brocadia > Brocadia sapporoensis. The sequence goes on from NZ_MJUW02000026.1 coordinate 1,845, forward strand.
CGCGAAGAGATGAATCGGGCGGGTGCAGTTGAGGTATTCCTCCCGTCCCTTCAACCGCTGGATCTTCTCGAAGAAAGTGGCCGCTTACAGGTATTTGGAGACGACCTGATCACCTTTGAAGACCGGCATGGCAAAATTACGGCACTCGGCCCTACCCACGAAGAAATTATTACGGATATCGTGAGAAATGAAATTAATTCCTACCGGCAACTTCCCATCACGCTGTACCAAATTCAAACCAAATTCCGGGATGAAACGAGACCCCGTTTCGGCGTTCTGCGCAGCAAAGAATTTATCATGAAAGACGCCTATAGCTTCGACCTGGATTACGAGGGTCTTAACAAGAGCTACAAATCCATGTATGACGCCTACTGCCGCATATTTGATCGGTGTGGCCTTGACTATCTCGTTGTTGAAGCAGACTCAGGCGCTATGGGCGGAGATGTTTCCCATGAGTTTATGGTTCCGAGTCCTGTGGGTGAGGATGTTCTCATCCGATGCCCGAAATGCGGTTACAGTGCCAACCGTGAGCGTGCAGAACCTGCCCCTCTTCTGCAAGAAAACCATGCAGCGCTCCGGACGCTTAAGGAAATCCCGACACCCAACAAGCATACTATCCAGGAGGTCAGTGACTTTTTACAGATAAAACCTCATCAGATGGTTAAAACTATGATTTATATCTCAAACGGTCAACCGGTTGCTGTCCTCCTGCGCGGTGATCATGAGGTCAATGAAACCAAATTAACCAAGGTACTTGGCCAGGGTGCGGTTGCACTGGCGGATCAAGCCACTATAGAGCAGGTTACGCATGCCCGGGTCGGGTTTGCTGGTCCTGTGGGGCTGAAGGTAGAAATCATAGCGGACCAGGCCGTATCCGTACTTCGCAATTTTGTTACCGGTGCTAACAAATCAGACATGCACTTAGACAATGTCAATGCCGAACGTGATTTTAACATCAGCCGTGTTGCAGATATTCGCTATGTAACCACGGGCGACCGGTGCAAAATATGCAATCACGAGATCAACATTTCACAGGGAATTGAAATCGGACATGTATTTAAACTCGGCACAAAATACAGCGATACTCTAAAGGCAAAATTCCTGGACGCCAATGGCAAGGGGAAATCGATGATCATGGGCTGCTACGGAATAGGGATTAACCGTATCATTGCCTCTGCCATTGAAAGATCACACGATGAAAACGGAATTATATGGCCACTTTCACTGGCGCCGTACAAGATCATCATCATCCCTGTCAACGTCAACGATCCTTCTGTCATGCAGGTGGCAGATCACCTTTATGATGATCTTACAAATGTTGCGGGCATGGAGGTGTTGCTGGACGACCGCGACCAGAGGCCCGGTGTTAAATTTAAAGATGCAGATCTGATTGGCATCCCACTAAAAATTATCATCGGCAAGAAATTTACTGAAACGAAAGAGATTGAAATAAAGTTGAGGAAAAACGGCGAAACATTCCAGACAACACCTGATGGGGTTCGACCAAAGATAGAACTGCTTTTTAAAGAACTTTCAAAATCTTCATGATATAATTTTTCTATATTCATTTTCTGTGTATTCGTATCTGTAATTATTTTAACCTCTGTAAACAGCAATTACCTTGGGCCGCATTTTCAAGCCAAAACCGGTAAATTTAACAATTGGTATTTTGACAAAGATTCCCGAACTTCTCCCGGAAACGGGAAAAGCCTTGGAAGCATCTTTTGGCACCATTGATTTAAAAAGCGACGTACTGCCTTTTTATTTTACCGATTATTATCGTGAAGAAATGGGTGAAGGAATTCGGAGACAATTTTACAGTTTCGAAAAACTCATTTCACCCGATGAGATTGCCATTATTAAAGTACAAACCAATACCCTTGAGGAAGTCATTGCTGCTTCAATGAAATATCCTGTGAAACGTCCGGTCAATATTGACCCTGGTTATCTGAATGAAAGCCGGCTCATCCTCGCTTCCACCAAGGATTTCTCCCACCGTATCTATTTACAACATGGCATCTATGCAGAAGTAACCTTGAATTATCGCAGAGGCGGATATGAATCCTTCCCATGGACGTTTCCTGACTACAAGAGTTCCGAATATCAAAATTTCTTTTTGCAAACAAGGGCACTTTACGTCAAAAAACTCAAGGAAGGTATGTGAAAACAAACCATCATATAAGTTTACAAGGAAAGGAAAACAGGGTATGGAAAAGACCTTAATCATTTTAAAGCCCGATGCCCTTCAACGCCGTCTCTTAGGCAAGATCATTTCTCGTTTTGAGGAAAAGGGATTTCAAATCATAGGGCTTAAGATGATCCAAATTTCTGAAACCATGGCGAGACAGCACTATGCCGAACATGAGAGTAAGGATTTTTTTGAACCACTGGTCAAATACACCACTTCTGCACCGGTAATCGTTATGGTTCTGAAAGGAAAAAATATTGTAGAAATTGCACGCAAAATGATGGGAGCGACCTTCGGTTTCAGAGCAGAGCCTGGTACCATTCGCGGCGATTATGCCGTCAGCAATCGGTTTAACCTGATCCATGGTTCTGACTCTTCTGCCGCTGCCGAAAGGGAGATAGCCGCCTTTTTCCATAAAGGAGAACTTTTTGAATACCAACCCGCAGATTTCTCATGGATCTATGATCTCTCTACCGGAAACATTATCTGAAAATCTTTCGTATTTCCTTGACAATGCTCCTGGCTAAAAATATAATTTCCAACTTATCTATTGATAATACCTTACTGATAAATATCTTACGGACAACGAGGTTGGGTCCTCGATAATTTTTGAGACTGCCATAACGCAGCAAACTGCAACCAGGTCTTCCATGGAAAAGAGGTCACGGAGTAGTTGTGGGGAAATTTGGTGGAAGAAAGAAGTTTTTACACGGTAATTCAATAATGCGGATACTCAGGACATGGGAAGGTAACGTTGACAGAGAAATTGATAAACTCAAGAAAACGCTCAGTCTTTTTAATGACTCATCTGTTCAGCGCGCAACGGTACTAAAAATTATCCATGATGTTAAAAAACGAAAGGACGCAGCCCTGGTTAAATATAGCAGGCGCTTTGATCATGCGATTCTTTCGCCAAAGGATTTTCTGGTAAAAGAGCAGGAACTTGTAGAGGCATACGGAAAAATATCGTATCGTTTTGTAAAGTCCATACAGAAAGCCGTTAAAAACATACGGATATATCAGGAACATATCCGTATCCGCAAGGTTAGCCCGTTGAAGGCAGATGGTATTGTGCTTGATACTTTATATGCCCCTTTAGAAAGCGCAGGGGTCTACGTCCCAGGCGGCGCAGCATCTTATCCTTCTACGGTCTTGATGAATGCCATCCCGGCGTGTGTCGCAGGTGTAAAAAAAATTATTATGACCACACCGCCCTCTCAGGACGGAACCATTCCACCAGAAAGGCTTGTTGCTGCGAGGGAAGCCGGCGTCGGTGAGATATACAAGATAGGCGGCGCCCAGGCCATTGCCGCTCTTGCGTTTGGCACAGAGACGATTCCAAGGGTTGACAAGATCGTGGGACCGGGAAATATTTTTGTAACCCTTGCAAAAAAGGAAATCTTTGGATATGCCGGCATCGATATGTTGGCAGGGCCCAGTGAAGTGGTAATTATCGCAGATGACCGTGCCAATCCATCGTTTGTTGCTTCTGACTTGTTATCCCAAGCAGAACACACGCCAGGAATCTCAATCCTGGTCACGTGCTCAACGGTACTGGCAGAACAGGTAAATCGGGAATTAAAACAACAATTAACGAAACTCAAGCGGTATGCAGGAACAAAAGAGTGTCTTGAAAAATTTGGCATTATTCTTCTGACCAAAAACCTTGAAGAATGCGTTGAAATAGCCAATACCTTAGCTCCGGAGCATTTGCAGATTATGACACAAAACCCCAGATCCCTTATATCGCGAATAAAACATGCCGGGGCAATTTTTCTGGGACCGTACACCCCGGTTGCTGTGGGAGATTACATTGCAGGTCCTTCCCATGTACTTCCAACAGGGGGAACTGCGCGTTTTTCATCTGGATTATCGGTCAATGATTTCCTGAAGAGGTATAGTGCGATAACCTATTCTAAATCAGCGCTCAGAGAAGCATATCAAGATATTGCTGAAATTTCAGAAGCTGAGGGTTTGGATGCACATACATGGTCCGTTCAAATACGGCTAACTCCGAAGGAAAACGTCCGTCGTAACGGCACAAAATCTTTACCAAAATTTTAAAGGATTACCTTATTGAGCTATTTTCGACCCAATATTGAAAGGATGTCCGGATATATACCTGGCGAGCAGCCGAAAGACGGCATTTACATAAAGCTCAACACCAATGAAAATCCTTATCCGCCTTCATCAAGGGTATTACATGCTATTAACGAGGCAGTGAATGAGAATCTGCGTCTTTATCCTGATCCAGTCGCAACGGCAGCCAGAATAAAAATTGCCAATGTCTTAGGTACAAAACCGGAATACGTTATGGCAGGAAACGGTTCCGATGACCTGTTATCGATAATTATACGGAGTTTTGCAGGGGAAGGGGATAAGGTGGTTTTCCCTTACCCTTCGTATATGCTTTATAAAACACTTGCAGAACTTCAAGATAGTACGGCATGCAACATAGACTTTACCGAAGACTACGCCCTTCCCAAAGATTTTCTGATAAAGGGGGCGAAAGTTACTTTTCTTGCAAATCCAAATTCACCTTCCGGCACGATGATTCCGTCTCAGGAAATATCCAGAATTGCCTCTCAGATTGATGGAGTGCTGGTCATTGACGAGGCATATGCTGATTTTGCAGAAGATAATTGCCTTTCCCTGGTCGAGCAACACCGTAATGTCCTTATCCTGAGAACCCTGTCGAAATCTTACTCATTGGCCGGTATCAGACTGGGTTTTTGTATTGCTCAGGAGTCTCTCATTCAAGGAATGATGAAGGTAAAGGATTCGTATAATGTTGATCGCCTTAGCATTGCAGCCGTAGTAGCAGCGCTGGATGATCAAAAAAGCATGAAGACACATGTCGAAAAGATAAAGGAAACAAGACTCCATCTTATGAAATCCCTGCAGGAAATGGGATTTTTTGTATATCCTTCACAAACCAACTTTGTATTGGCGCGGTGTATGAGAGGAATATCCGCCCACACGCTCTACCAGGAGCTCAAATCACGGAAGATATTGGTGCGATATTTTAATCTGCGACGACTGGACGATTGTCTGCGCATTACCATTGGGACAAGAGAAGAAATCGACATACTGATTCAACATCTGAAAGAACTTTTAACTACCAAACATTCAAAAATAAGTAATGTCTGCTGTCGGTAAGCCCGGAAGCAGCAGCCATATTGATACAATTATTATGACAAAAAGAACAGCCTCCATTCAGCGAAAGACCAAAGAAACAGAGATTGCTTTAACCCTCAACATCGACGGAGAGGGCAATAGCCATATTACTACCGGCATCGGCTTCTTTGACCATATGCTTGATATCCTCACCAAACACAGCCTGCTCGACCTGGAACTCAAAGCTGTTGGCGACCGTATGGTAGACGATCATCACACGGTAGAGGACGTGGGAATATGCCTGGGACAGGGGCTGAAAGAAGCATTGGGAGACAAAAAGGGGATCCGACGATTTTCAAATTCAAGCGTCCCGATGCAAGAAGCTCTTGCCTCAATCGCCCTGGACATCAGCGGCAGACCTGCATTGGTGTATAATGCCACCTTCCATACCGGGAAGATTGGGAATTTTGATGCAGAACTCATTGAAGAATTTCTCAAGTCGTTCAGCACAAATGCCGGAATAAATTTGCACGTAAATGTGCCGTACGGCAGCAATACACACCACATAGCAGAGGCTATATTTAAGGGACTTGCGAAGGCATTGCAAGATGCTGTCCGGATAGACGAGCGTGTGAAAGACATTCCGTCAACGAAGGGAATGCTCTGATACTATCTATACACGTATTACCAATTTTGTAACAATTTAGTTTTTTTAAAAACCCCCTATAGGAATAATGTTGCCTTGTAGGGGCAGGTTTGAAACCTGCCCCTACTGCATTTAATATCCGGTTTTTATTGGAAATTTTCAAAAAACTAAATTGTTACCTAATTTTTTGTATAGCTGGTTAACTGGGAAGAGCTGCATTGGCCATCAAACACCACGCATTTATTCACCGTTGCTTGTCTTTTTGTGAGCGATGCACACCTATGGCAAGGTATATTTCGTGCTGATTTAATCGTAGACGGTTGGAGCGAAATATCTGGAATACTTCTCACGTCAAGCGCTAATTCCAACCTTGCTAATATGACGTAGTTCAGTTTTTACAAGTTTAAATCAGCGCCAGAAGCAGGGGCAAACGGCTGTCCTCCTCTACAAGAGATTTAGCCTTGCCTATCAGGTAGAGGATTCACTTGAAATTCAAATACTTTAATATAAGGAACTATTCATGCTTAAAAAACATACTAGAACTTCTACACTGCCGCTATTATTTGTTTCGTTATTTCTTGTCGCACTGCCAACAACACTTTATGCACAACTCGCCGACTCTCCTTGGCCCATGTTCAGGCACGACTTACAGCATACCGGAAGAAGCGCATCTGTGGGTATTCAAAAATCTGAACTCAAATGGATATTTCAAACCGGAGGTCCTGTTACTTCCTCTCCGGCAATCGGGAAAGACGGTACTATTTACTTTGGTTCGAAAGACAAAAAACTCTATGCCATCTCCAGAAATGGCAAACTGAAATGGGCATTTGAAACACAAAATGAGGTTGATTCATCGCCTGCCATCCGAAAAGACGGCGTCATTGTTTTCGGCTCGTGGGACGGGCACCTCTATGCAGTAAATCCCGACGGTACTTTACGCTGGAAGTACAAGTCCGAAGGCGGTATCATTTCATCCCCTGCCATTGCGCCCGATGGTATGATTTATGTAGGGTCATGGGATAACAAACTCCACGCCATTACCCACGATGGACAGCTTCGATGGACGCAAAAGACAGCAGACCATATTGTGTCGTCTCCTGCCATGGCACCGGATGGCATGATCTATTTCGGCTCCGGAGACTATTACTTATTTGCCATGAAACCTGTAGGCAAAGCAGTGTGGAGTTTTGGTACCAGATATCTGCTCGACGCCTCACCTTTAATTGCACCGAATGGAAATATTTATGTCGGTTCTGAGGATGCCAGGTTTTACGCTTTTCGTCCGGATGGTCATGTAGAATGGACTTTTGATACGCTCTACGATATTGATTCTTCTGCAGCCATCGATACTGAAGGAAACGTGTACTTTGGTTCCGGAAACAATAACTTCTATGCATTTACGCCCATGGGAAAACTGAAGTGGTGCTACGAGACAGGATCTTCGGTTCACTCGTCACCGGCTATTGCAAACGGCACAATCTATATCGGTTCAAGAGATAAAAAATTGTATGCCTTAAATGCCGATGGAAGTTTGAAATGGTTTTTTGAAACAGGCGGTGCAATAGAATCATCACCGGCCATTGATGCCGATGGCACCATTTATATTGGTTCCAATGATGGAAAACTTTATGCGATTGGGGATGCTTCCAATCGATAACTCAAGTTATGTCTTCGGCTACAGAGGGGGTATGGACTTTGCTGTGATGGCTCGACAGGCTCACCATGCACGGCGTCACCTCCTTAGCCTGCCGAAGGATCAGTCGAACGAGAAACTTATTTGTCCATGTTGTTTGAATATACACACGGATTTAGAATATATCACACCGATAAACAAAGTTTGTCAGTGCTACCCTGTAACCCGCTTAAATAAAATGAAAATTCCTATACAATCAAGGCAAGCTCCGATAGCTTGAAGATGTTGAAACTGCGACTACTGGCCTCTTTTTTTCATCCCATCCTGATCAAACAAGTTGTACTTCAAACAACTAAAAAGGGCCAGTATAAAACCGACCCTTTTTAGTTAACAGTACTTGGAACTTTTTTAACAGATTTTCACATGTTATTATCTAGTCTTAAATATTATTGCGAAGTTATGACTTCATCTTTACTTTAACATCCTTAATCTCTTCGGGAGATCCACCTGCCCGAGGCAAACCGGTGCTTCCAGAACCTCCTTTTATAGACTCCAGCCTCTTTGCCCCTCTTTCATCCATATAGGTAGCAAACCAATAAAGGAATCCCACAAAGAAGCCACCACCCACAATATTACCAAGGGTAACAGGAAAGAGATTGCATCCAAACATTTTACCCCATGAAATCTCAGGGCCGTGTGGCAGCATATTTGCGATTGATAAAAGTGTCATATTTGCAACGCTGTGTTCCATTCCACACGTAACAAAAATAAACAAACACCACCAGCACATCAATATCTTACCAGAATCACTTGTGCACCGAGCAGCTGACCATACACCAAGACAGACGAGCCAGTTACAAATGATACCTCTAAAGAAAAGTTCCAACCATGGAGCATTCATTTTATAGGTAGCCACCTTGTTCAAAAAGGCATGCCATGGATCGGGAGCAAAGACACCGGACATATAAATCAACCACGCAAAAAGTATGGATCCGCACAGATTGCCCAAGTATGTCCAAAACCAGGTAGTCAATGCATCAGACAATGGTACTGTGCCCCTTAAAGTTCCCCCAAGCATCACCATGTTATATCCAGTAAACAACTCTGCTCCAGCCATGACTACCAAAATCAAAGCTACAGGAAATACTGCACCTCCTATTATTTTACCTATTCCGGGATTTATCGCTGCAACAGGCGCAGCAGCTATAATCATAAGAAGGACGCCAAACCCAACATAACAACCGGCCAATAAAGCAAGCGACAAGAAACCTAAAAGACTGTGCTTCATTGCAGTGGATTTCTTTACAGACACTGCTGCAATCGTATCTACACTTCCAGTATATAACATTAATTATTCTCCTCTAAAATGTTGTTGTGAACAGTACTTCTAGAACAACACCCCTTCTATTCATATCACATCTCTGATCTCAAATACATACTTCGACGATACAATATCTCAAATACTTTTTTATACGTATTTAATCACACCCCCTTTCACCGGACTAAAGGTAGACAAAAGAATAACTCTTCGCCAAAAAACCCCATTCCATCTTTTCTCTATAGAGCAAATTTATCCACATCCATAATTTGCTCTAAATTGCGCACTTTATCAGTCAATTGTTTTTTCTCCAGCGCTTTTTTTACTATATCAATTACTTCTTTCTGTCGAAAAGGCTTCTGGAGGTAGTCGTAGACACCCCAACTGTTCATTCGGTTAGCATCATATCCGTCCTGTGAGACGATTGCTACAATTTCTGCATCAGAATTGACCTGTTTTATCTCTTTTAAAATCTCATAATTATTCTGAGATTCCGAATCTAAATCCATCAGGATAAGATCATAAACCTTTTTTTTGCAAGATCGCACCGCTCCATCCCACCCAACTCCTTCACATATTCCAAAACCATCTTGTTTTAAGATGTTTACCAACGACCTTCGAACCGTCTTCCGATCCCCGATAATCAAAATCCTTGACATAAAAATCTTTCGTATTTTCCACGAATATCATATTTATTGCTTGGGAAGGCTCCACGCTCCTGGTGTTTTTGAATGTTCCTCAACCTGTTTTTCGAGTATTGCCTTTTCCTTTCTGAGTTTCTCCAAATTATTCTCTAGCTCCTGAATATTCAACTCTTTATCGCTCAGGGTCTTTTTTGTACGCGACAGCGAGTCTTCTAATTCCCATATCTGCTTTTGTAATCGGGCATGTTCCTCCTCCAGTTTTGCCTTCGCATCTATGAGGTCTTTGTTTGTACTCTGGAATTGCTCACTTTGTGATTTACAAGAAGCCGCAAGCTTTTCTGCATCCTCCTTTTGTCGGGTGATGTCATTTACCATCTTATTCAAATCTTCCATAGAACCAAAAGCTCTCATTACCCTTTTTTCAAGCTGATCCCGAAAGGTCTTTTCCCTGACATAGCCAGCCTCCTTCATTTCATGGTATTTATTTATCATCTTGAATGCAAATCCAACATTCACGAATAACAATATTATAATAAGGGTTTTCGCATTTACCGATATACCCTTTAAAACTTCGTTTCCCATAATTTTCTACTCCTAAATTCAGTGTATTTAAATTTTTTTAATAAATAATCACTTTATCTTTCCGTTATATCCCTAAATACACCTTCAATTCTTAGCGGTTTACCATTTTCATCACGCACGAGATTGCATGTTCTTTCAGAAATAAATCTTTCTCCATCTTTTTTCTTGCAATACGATGTAAAATCTCTCCATACCCCTTCCCTATCCAACTTTTCAATCAATTCCTTCCGATCATCGGGATTAACATATACATCCTTTACCCGTGTACCAATCACTTCTTCCGGCGAACTGTAACCGAGCAGTTCAGCGCCTGACTTGTTGATCCAGGTAAATACTCCCTCTTCTGTTGGTTCACACTGATAAATCCCTTCTTTCAAAGAGTTCAGTAGAAGTCTATGATGCTTTTCTGATTCCTGCAGTTGCATCTCCAGCTCTTTCCGTTCGGTAACATCCCTAAATATTCCATCAATACGAACGGTCTTCCCCTTTTCATCAGTAATCAGATTGCATGTCCTTTCCATATAAAAGCGTTCGCCATTTTTCCTCTTACAAAATGATACAAAACCCTTCCAAACGCCTTCTTTGGTCAGTTTTTCAACAACTTTTACACGGTCATCTGACTTCACGTAGATATCTTTCACCTTAGTTCCGATTACTTCTTCTGGTGATTTATACCCCAGAATTTCAGCTCCGGCTTGATTAATCCACAAAAACGCCCCATCCACTTCCGGTTCAGATTGATACACGCCTTCTTTTAATGAATTAAACATCAACCGGTATTTCTTCTCCGATTCCGCAATTTCCTGTTCCACCTTTTTTCTCTCAGAGATATCCCTAAATACGCCGTTAATGGCGACAGGATTTCCTTTCTCGTCTCTCAGCAAACTGCTCGTACGTTCCGCATAAAAGCTCTCGCCATTTTTTCGCTTGCAGAGAGATATAAATTCCCTCCATATCCCATCTTTTTCAAGCTTCTCACAAAGACGTCTTCTATCTTCAGGGTCGACGTAAATATTTTTTACTTTTGTCCCTACCACTTCTTCCGGGCTGCCGTATCCTAATATCTCCGCTCCCGTTTTATTAATAACAGTAAAAACCCCCTCAGCACCTGGCTCAGACTGGTACACACCTTCTTTGACAGAATTAACCAGTTCCCGGTATCGCTTTTCTGACTCCACAACATCTTTCGTTTTCTGATCCAGAAATTTCGCCATCGCATTAAAGGAATCAGCCAATTCACCAATCTCATCTTCCCGTTTTATATCCACTCTCTGAGTTAAATCTCCGGAAGCCATTTTTTTCGCCACTTCATCCAGTTTAATGATTGGCACCGAAGTTTTTCTACCAATTATGTACGCTACTATCACGATGGGAAACGCGATAATCAATAATACGGATGCTACAACGTACTTAAGGTTGTAGGCAGGGCCGTAACCTTCGTCCCTGTCAATTTCTGCAATAACACCCAAATTAAACTCCGGTAACCAATGCCATACTCCGAGAACTGTTAAACCGCTATAGTCTTTATAACCTTTCGCATCAAAACCATTAATGCCCGCAACACACTGCTTAGCACCGGTGGTTAACTCACCTGTTTCTGAATTAACCAGCTTTAATTCCAATGCACACCTTCTTTTTACCAACCCCATCTCTTTCAAATGAGCAGCAAACCTTGATTCCGTGACCATATACCCATCTTTGTTTACAAGATAGGTTTCACCTGTTTGTCCCAAATGAAGACTTGTCATCAGGTCATTCAGTGCGTTTTCATCTACTCTTATAGCAACAACACCAACGACAACTCCATCACGATCTTTCAGTGGCGTTGAAACAAACATAGTAGGCATTCCCAACTCTTTCTCTCCCACTTCGTTGGTAAGCGGGATTTCAGACGGAAAAACATTCGACACAAATGTCTTTCCTTCGGCAGCCTGTTTGAAGTAATCCATTTGCGAAATGTCAATTCCTACACCTTCTTCCGATGTAGCAACTGTTACCAATCCTTGATCATTACTTATGAGAACGCCTTTATAACCATACTCATTCTTTACTACCTCCAGGTATTGAACGACATCCGGATAATCTTTATCGTCCTTTGTGATCTTGGCACATCTTACCATCAACGGGTTGTTTGCAACAACGCGGACATTCTTCATCCTCTCCCGCCCCCAGTTGGTTACCAATTCTGCCTGTTTGTGCCCAATGCCATCAAGGTTTCGGATAAGAACTTCCTGAATGTCCGCACGAATCCTTGGATATGCTACGAACCTTAACAAAACAAACGGCAGTAGTGTAAATACAATAAGCAAAAAAATTAGTCGATTTTTAATCGAGATATACATTGTTTTCTCCGTAATTTTAACAAAATTGTGAGCCTATTAAGTATAAATATATAATCTCTTGAATGACCTTACCACTTCCGGCCAACCCCCATTAATAAGCTTATTTAAAAATACCAGCGCTTACCACCAATGAAGTGGATACTCTCTCTTGCTCATCTTATTGAAGATTATCGCTATTGTTAACATGATAAATATTCCCACCATGGTAGGATTCAGGATAAATAAATATCCGTTACCCAACCCCCCTGTTTGTATAGCCACATATGCCGTTGCACCTGCCGGAGGATGTATTGAGTATGTCACAAACATCAGAAGAATAGCCAAGGCGACGGCAAGCGCAATTGACCACCACACCACACCAAAGAAATCATTGACAACAACACCGATACTTGCGCCGAGGAAATGCCCCAGCACAACATTTCTTGGCTGCGCCAGAGGTGACTTATATGCACAATATATCAATGGTGCGGTAGAGCCAAAAGACCCCAACAGCATTGGACATTTCCATATAAAGGCCATCAACGCCGTTACCCCTATCCCCAACATCGCCCCACAGAAGGAAAGCACCACCTCTCTTGAAGTGAGCACTGGTTGTGGCGCTCTGGGCAATTTCATACAGTCGCTTATTGTTTTGCTTATTCCATCTAGCACCGGCATATTTTTTCTCTCCCCCCTTGAAGATTCTCCCAAAAAATCCGTAACACGCGTTACGCAACCCCTTTTTTTTTCTTCAATATTTTTTTCTATCCGAAATTTAACATCTATGACATTCCTGGTTTCAGAGGTCTTTTTCTTCATGAACATCTGCCAACATCCTTTTACCCGCAATAACACTAATATTGCGTACCAAGAAGCTAAGCCTATTGCGCAAAATTATAGACAACGGAAAGATTTGTTTTCTCAACGGCAAACATACATTGTTCTCTACTAATAACGAAAACTATACCAACTTTACACAGCAAAAAAAAATACCACCTATATTTTAATATAAGTGGTATCGAATCAATGTTTTATTAAAACACTACTATTTTTGGATCTTTACATGGATTATCGTTTAGCTATTAAGAAAAACATTCCAATATGCAATAGCAATTTCAGTATGAAATTATATATCTATGTCATCCGATATTTCATGTTGTGGTTTAATTCTATACTTTTTGATCTTCCTCCAAAGTGTCGTTGTTGATATTCCAAGCAATTGCGAAACCTTAGTTTGATTACCACCATATTTATTCAGGGCTTCAACTATTGCATTTTTCTCCTGTTCCGCGAGAGTCGCAACAATGAATGATTTCCTTTTCTTGTTCTCCAGGGGATCCAGATTAAGCCCCGTAAATTCCTCTACCGGAAGCGGAAGTTCGTCCACATTTATTATTTCATTCTTGGATAAAGTAACCACCCTTTCTATAATGTTCTGGAGTTCTCTGATATTGCCGGGCCAATCATAACTCATTAACGTCCGCATTGATTCTTTGGAAAATACCCTTTTCCCTTTTTTCAGTTTTTCCAGAATCTTCTCTAAAAAAAAGTCTACTAAAAGGGGAATATCTTCCCTTCGTTCTCTCAATGGAGGAAGATGGATACGGATCACATTGATCCGGTAAAAAAGATCCTTTCTGAATTTTCCCAGCTCAACGGCCTTTTCTAAATTTTCATTGGTAGCAGCAATGATTCTTGCATCCACGTATATGGCTTTGTTTCCACCAACAGGACGGATCTCGCCATCCTGCAAAAACCGCAGGAGTTTCACCTGTGTTGAAGGTGAAGTTTCACCAATCTCGTCCAGCAGAATCGTTCCTTTTTGCGCCTGCAGGAACAGTCCCACCTTGTCTTTAATGGCCCCGGTAAACGCCCCCCTCATGTGCCCAAACAGTTCGCTTTCCTGCAAATTCTCAGGCAACGCCCCACAGTTAATCACAATGAACGGGCACTCCTTTCTCAGGCTATTATAATGGATTGCCCTCGCAATCAATTCTTTTCCTGTTCCGCTTTCTCCCGTAACGAGGATAGTGCTTTCCGTGCGGCATACCTGTGAAGTTATTTTTAGCACCTCCAGCATCGCATTGGAATTTCCCACAATACCCTCAAATTTATACTTATCGCGAATTTCCCCTTCGAGATATCTGACCCTGTCTTTCAATCTCTTTTTTTCGAACGCCTTCGTTGCAACCTTCAGGATTTCCTGGTGCCGGAATGGTTTCGTTACGTAGTCATATGCTCCATCCCGGATCGCCTGAACCGCTGTGCTGATGGTGCCATAAGCCGTAATCAGCACCACTTCTGTAGATGGGTTCACAGCCTTCGCAGCCTTAAGCACTTCCAAACCGTCAATTTTCTTCATTTTTAAGTCCGTAACTACCAGGTCATATACATTGTGATTATTTAATTTTTGAATGGCATCTTCCCCGCTTGCAACACCCTCAACCACATATCCCTCGTCTCTGAAAGCAATCATCAGGGATTCTCTCATGGCATCCTGATCTTCCACAACAAGAATTTTACCGTTTTCCATAGTTCCACATTATCCTACTAAAAGTTTATCCTGGACTGCCCATTTTTCATTTCCGACAGGCAACTTAATATAGAAAATCGTCCCCTTACCCTCCTTGCTCTTCGCATCAATGGTACCACCATGATCATCAATGATACGTTGAA
The DNA here is from genome assembly GCF_001753675.2 of Candidatus Brocadia sapporoensis. Lineage (GTDB taxonomy): Bacteria > Planctomycetota > Brocadiia > Brocadiales > Brocadiaceae > Brocadia > Brocadia sapporoensis. Next base: position 16,970 of record NZ_MJUW02000026.1, read on the forward strand.
CCACTGCGAGTCCCAAGCCGGTTCCTTCGGATTTCGTCGTGTAAAAAGGTTCAAATATCTTGTCCAGCTCATGAGACGGTATACCCTTCCCGGTATCTGATATCACAACCTCCACCGCATCCCGTAAAAAAACATTCGCTTTTCTGGCCATCACCTTAATTTGCCCGCCTTCCGGCATTGCTTCAAGAGCATTTATCAATAAATTCCATAATACCTGGTGAATGAGGTCTGGATCAATATAAACCTTCGGCAATACGCTCTCGTACACCTCTTTTATTTCAACCTGATCGGTAAACCGGCTATCCTGCGCTAAAAGGAAAAGGGTATTTTTAATCACGTCCCGTACATCCTGCAAGGAAAAGGAGGGCTCACTGGGATAGGCAAAATCCAGGAAATCACTGATTATTCGGTCTAATCTTTCGGATTGACCGACAATCATTTCCAGTAAATCTTTGTCCTGTCCCGTCAATTTTAAATGGGCATCTAAAATACCCACAGAATTACATATCGCTCCGAGTGGATTCCGGATCTCATGCGCAATCGCTGCGGCGAGTTCGCCCATCGAAGCTAATTTTTCTGATCGACGGACTTGTTCCTCCATTCTTTTCCTTTCCGTAACATCCCTCACAAATGCCCTCACACAAATACATTCCCCTGTTTTAGTGTTATAAATACCTGTCCCGTTCATTTCGACGTTAATTTCCTTCCCTGATTTTGTCAGAAACATCGTTTCCAATTCACTACTTCCGGCCTCCTTAATCCGTTCAATAAACCTCTTTATTTCCCCGCGATATTCATTTGGAACAATGTCTTCCAGGGTCATCTGCCTCATTTCTTGGAGAGAATACCCTAGTTTGTTTAATTCTGTTTTGTTGACATGAATAAAATTTCCTTTCAGGCTAACCTCATGAATCATTTCCGGCGCATTTTCCACAAGATCCCGGTATTTTTTTTCCGACTCCCTCGTGGAGAGAAAAAGCCTCGCATTTTCTATGGCAATGGCCAATTGCGGCGTAATTTGACTTAATAATTCAAAATGCGCTTCGGTAAAAGCATCCTTCTGTTTACTCCCCAGGGTAACAGTTCCCGTGGTTATTCCCTTCGATTTTAACGGAAAACAAACATAAGAATGTATCCCTTTTACAAATAACTCCCGGTCAAACTGATACGCACCCTCACCGGTATCCTTAACAAAAACGGGAATGCCCTTTTTGATCGAGATATCCTGCGCCGTTGCATGAGAAAGAGCCCGGTAGCAATGCAACCAATCCGTGGACAATACTATCCCATCAACAACATGAGAATCCTCAACAATTTTTGTCCCGTCGATAAGACTCGCCACCCCCAACCAGACAAAATCAATTCTCCGCCTTAATTCACGATAAATATTTTTGTAAGCTTCTTTAATCTCCAAACCTGATGCAATAATCTTGTTGACGTTATTAACAATTTCCTTTTCGAGCGCCACGATCTTCTCTTCGGTAATATCTTTGGATATAACCACAAATCCGATAGGTTGCCCTTTTTCATCACGCCTCAAGGTGAATGTAACATGAACGGAAAAGACTTCTCCATTTTTTCTCTTTCTCAAAACTTCTCCCTCATACCGACCCGTCTTGCGTGCTATCTCTAACATATGATCGACCTTCCCCGCTTTTAAATCTTCCTCGGTGTGAAGAATCCTCATATTCGCCACACCTATCATTTCTTCTGGTTTGTAACCATAGATCAGGCTTGCCCCTTTATTAAATGCGAGGATATTGCCGTTCAAATCTTCCGCGATAATCGAATATTCTGTAGAACCTGCTAAAATACTATTTAAAAAATTCGATGTTTCCTGTAGTTCAAGGGTCCTTTCTTTTACTGTATTCTCGAGGTCCGTGGTGTAGTGTCTTAATTTGATTGTTTTTTCTTCCAGAGATTCTGCCATAACGTTGAATGCCTGTGCCAGCTCGCTAATTTCGTCCTTCTTGCCATGGTCTTTTGCCCGCTGTCCCAGGTCGCCACTGGTAATTTTTTTCGTCACCTCGGTTATATTAAAAATAGGGGCGGAAATCCGTTTTCCAAAATAAAATGCAGCCAGGGTCATCGGAAAAGCCAATATCAGGAGCATTGAAAGAACAAACTTCTTCAAGCTAAGCGCCGCCCCATACCCCTCTCGAATATCAATCTGTGCAAGTAAACCGCAGTCGTGCTCAGGAATCCAACACCAAGCACCCAGCACCCTCCTGCCATCATAATTTTCATAACCATCTGCATCATAGCCACTATTACTACTCAGACATTTTTGTGCTCCGTACGTAAGTTTTCCCGTAAGCGGGTTTATTACCCTTAACTCTAACGCTGTCCTTTGCTGAATCAAACCAGCCATTCTCATTTCATCGGCAAATGGAGATTCGGTAAGCATAAAACCTTCACGGTTGATAAGAAAAGTCTCCCCTGTTTTCCCTAATTTTGCGCTTTTTGTGATCTCAGTAAGAGGCAATGTGTCTGCGGTGAGAACAACGGCTCCGGTCATACGATTGTTAGAATCAATCAATGGGGCAGAGAGGAATATCGCCGGAACATTGTTATCGGCTTGCTCGTCTTTTTTTTCTTCCGGCGCAGGATATTGAACTTTTGATAGGAAAACATTTCCATTTAATGCCTCCCTACAATAATCTTCATTCATAATATTGGAACCAATGCGTCCCGGTTCTGTTGCTACAAGCACCGTTCCATCAGTCGAAGTAATACGTATTGCTTTGTATCCATATTCTGACTTAACCATCTCGAGATAATCGTTTAGCTTTGGGAAACCTCTGGATTTATCATCCGTGTTCCGTTCCATTACAGTAGACACATTTTTACTGACAACCTTTGCGTCACGTTTCCTTTCACTAAACCACATCTTTACAATCTCGACCTGTTTTTGCTTGACCCCCTCCAGGTTTCTGATTAAAGCCTCTTCCAAATCCTTTTGTGCCTTAGGAAACGCCACAAAACGCAGTAGTAACAAGGGCGTAAATGAGCAGAGTAAGAGTATCAGTATTAATCTGTTTTTAATCGATCGGAAAAGAAACATGATTTTAACGTTCCATCTCTTTCTTTATTACCAAGCTCGAACAAATCGGAAAAGATCAAGTCCGAAGCACGAAATTTATGAGCTAACCACACCAGGGTTTACTTTATTTATAATTTTTGCTGTAAATAACATAATTCTTTTTGGAAGACACCAAAAGACAACTCACCGTTTTTATAAAAAATATAGCACAAAACGAGGAAAGAAAACAATCGAAAATCAAGGCGGAGATGAGGGGGAAGGGTTTAACGGTACACGCGTGGCTGTTGCCAGTCTGACCTCCATGAAGAAGTTATTGTTCAGACAGAGAGTCCAGAAGGCAGTACATAAGGAGCGAGGCGCAAATGCACGATATAGGATGTGTGATGTGTACACACGGTTGTCGTGAAATTGATAGCGGGAGCGACATCGATGGAACAGGTAGTAAAAGTATGGGCGGATGAGATACTGAATCATGGGAGAGGCGTTTTCATGGTAGCCGGCAAGACACTAAAATTAATTAAATAAATTGTCTAATTTATCAGATATTATGCCCTGTCTTGTTATTCATAGCATCAAACATTCAAGTTATGTCTTCGGTTACAAGGCGGTATGGACACACTTGTTTGTCCATGTTGTTTGAATATACACACGGATTTAGAATACATCACACTGACAAACAAAGTTTGTCAGCACCACCTTGCAACCCGCTTAAATAAAATAAAATTTCCTATACAATCAAGTTATCTTCCAAAACAAAATAGCCGCCCTAAAATCCACAGGAATAAAATATTTCTTGCTTTCTTAACTCAAAAATTTCCGAAGATTTGCATTTGTTTCTTCATAATAATTCACATTGACTTTATTTCTCATTTCTGTTAGTTTCAGCAAAAAGCTTATTTTATACGTTGTAATACGGCTGATTTGATAATCGTTTATAGTAAACCGACTTTACAGCACTCCCATGACTAAAACACATGTACAGATAAAATTTACCTATCAGGATTATTTCCATACATCAGAAGATACGCGATACGAGCTTATCAAGGGGAAGAATTTTTTGTGGTGACTTCGCGAAGTGAATATCTTCAGCGCATATCAAGAGAACTCGAAGTAGATTTGAACTTTGTATTTTCATTGCGGTATGGATATGGATAAGAACGATTTAATTCATTTTTTCCAAACCGACTTTTTGTTTTGTTCTCGTTGCCTAAGAAGAGGGGGCGCGTGAATCAGATACTTATTGGGAAGGGTGAGCAGCCTGTTTACTTACCAGCTCAGTACGGCAACCGCCATGGTCTGATCGCGGGAGCCACTGGGACGGGTAAAACTATTTCCCTTATGGTACTGGCAGAGGGATTCTCACGTCTGGGTGTACCGGTATTCATGGCTGACATAAAAGGCGATGTCGCCGGCCTGGCGCTGGCTGGCATCACCAACGAGAAGATCCGTCAGCGCGTTGCTCAAATCGGCATTGAGGGTTATGCTCACGAGGCAAACCCGGTGTTGTTCTGGGACTTGTACGGCAAGGCTGGTCATCCGGTACGTACCACAATCAGTGAAATCGGACCAAACCTGCTTGGACGGATACTCGAAATTAACGATACCCAGGTTGGGACGCTTGAGATTGTTTTCAAGCTAGCGGACGACGAGGGACTACTATTGCTTGACCTCGACGATCTGCGTGCACTGCTCGGGTTTGTCACGGACAATTATAAGGAGATTTCGAAGCAGTATGGCCTGGTAAGCACACAGTCCGTGGCCGCTATCCGACGTGCACTGTTATCGCTTGAGCGGGAAGGCGGAAAGTCCATATTCGGGGAGCCAGCACTGGAGTTGAACGATCTGCTGCGTACCGACCTCAGCGGCCGCGGTATCATCAATATCCTTGCCGCAGACCAACTCATCTTGAAGCCACGATTATACTCGAGCTTTCTCCTATGGCTGCTGTCAGAGCTGTTTGAAAACCTGCCCGAGGTGGGGGATCTCGACAAACCCAAACTAGTGTTCTTCTTCGATGAAACCCACCTGCTATTTAATGATGCCCCCCAGATATTGCGCCAGCGGATTGAGCAGGTCGTGCGAATCATCCGCTCCAAAGGTGTTGGGGTGTACTTCTGCTCGCAATTTCCCGACGACATACCGAACGAGATACTAGGTCAGCTCGGGAACCGCATCCAGCATGCACTGCGTGCTTATACGCCGCGCGACCAAAAGGCAGTAAACACTGCAGCGGAAACCTTCGCTGCAAATCCGAAGCTTGATGTCGCCAAGGTCATATCCCAACTCGGAGTTGGCGAGGCCCTGGTTTCTATGCTCCAGGAAAAAGGCATCCCAATGCCGGTGGAACGAACAATAATCTGTCCACCACGCTGCCGGATGGGAGCAGTGACGTCCGAAGAACGTTCCATGGTGCGGTCGCGCAGTCCTATAGGCGGTAAATACGATTCACCAGTAAATCGCGAGTCGGCTTACGAGATCCTGAACCAGAGAACCGCTGAGAGGGAAGCAACCAGACCTGGGTCGAATCAGGCTGGGACAGAGAAACCGTCAGAACACGGGGGACTGGCTGGCGATCTGCTGTGGGGTACCAGGCATCGGCAGGGAATGGTGGAAATGATAGCAAAGCAGGCTGCACGTACTATAGGTAACCAAATCGGCAGACAAATATTACGCGGTGTGCTGGGCGGTATATTAGGAGGATCGCGTCGCCGTTAACGCTCTGGCTCTGCATCACCCTAATTGAAAGAATGACGAAGAATGGATGAAACGGGATGAGGATTACTATCATCTTTTTTACTTTACTTTACTTTCCATACCAATAACAAATAAGGAATACCATATGATTTACGAAGTAGCTGGAGATATTCTCTTAACAAAGGCACAGGCTATTGCCCACGGCGTTGCACCAAATGATGATTTTACCTCCGTTTTAGCTCTTAGCCTCCGCGAACACTGGCCAGCAATGTATAAGGAATTCCGCCACTATTGTCATACAATGCATCCAAAAGTAGGTGAAATCTGGATTTGGGCTGAACCAGAAGGAAGACGGATTGTTAATCTATTCACTCAGGAAGCTGCATATGGCCACGGTGCAAAACCGGGACGCGCCCGGGTAGAATATGTCAATCATACCTTACGAGCCTTGCATAAAGCAGTCGAATCAGAAAAATTTACAAGCCTGGCGCTCCCAAGACTTGCCTCAGGTGTCGGGGGGTTGAATTGGGAGTCTGTTTTTCCACTCGTCACAAAACACTTAGGAGAATTAACTATTCCCATTTTTGTTTATACGACATTCCACAAAGGAATGAAAGCAGATGAAAAGATTTAGAGGTGGTAGGACTGTCGGGTCAGAAAAATTTAAAATATGTACTTCTTTCTAACCGCTTATAACCTATATCCTCAGTTTGTACCTTTGAATCCGTTGTAGTAACTGCATTATGCAGCAGACTAACGATTTTACTTGACAGATTGGGCCTACTTTTTCCTTACACGAAGGAGAAATTACGTATGAAAAAACAGATGCCTCTTACTCTTGAGCTGGAACCAGGCACTTATCATTGGTGCACGTGTGGAAATACGAAAAATGAACCTTTTTGTGATGGTTCACATAAAGGAACGGCCAAAGTGCCCCATATGTTTAAAATTATACTGAAAAGGAAATATGTACTCTGTAATTGCTATTTAACAAGAAACCCGCCATTTTGCGATGGCGTATGTCGCCGCATTAAAGAAGAAGGGGCATGAAGTGATAATCTTCACGACAAGTTAATGAAATTTATCTTTTCTCCTGCTATTTTCCATCAATCCCATTCGTTCAATTCCAGTGGTGGCGTGATTGGTTTCCGGCATGAAACATCCCATAAAATAATAGTACCATCCTCACAACCCGAGGCTAACAGTTTACCGTCCGGACTGAATGCAATGCATCCCACGGATTCCGTATGACCAGCCAAAGCTTCGCCAACAGGTCTTCTGTCTTGTACGTTCCACAAAATAATTGTCTTATCTGCACTGCAAGAGGCCAACATGGTACCATCCGGGCTAAATGCGACCATCTCAACTGCGCCTTTATGGCCCGTTAAGGGCTTATCAACCGGCTTCCTTCCTGTAACATCCCACAAGACAACCGTTCCGTCATCACTGCCTGAAGCTAGCAACTTGCCATCGGGGTTAAATGCGACACTCTCCACCCACATGTTATGACCTTTCAGCGGATCACCGATTGGCTTCATAAGCCCGATGTCCCATAGAATTATATTGCCATCTACCCCACACGATGCTAATACCTTACCATTCGGACTGAAGGCTATGCCCTCTACCGGTTCATCATGCCCAATCCAAGGTTCATTATGGGGTTTCATGTCTGCAACATCCCACAAAACGATGCGTCCATCTGCACCGCACGAGGCCAATGTTTTGCCGTCCGGACTGAACGAAACACATTCCACCCATCCCTCGTGTCCGGATATGGCTATATCTCTAGACTTCATATTCATCAATTCCCACAGGATAACAGCACCATCTGCACCTCCAGACACCAGCATTTTCCCATCAGGACTAAAAGCAACACTCCACACTACCCCATCATGACCAAAAAGAGGTTCACCAAGCATTTTCATACTCGTTAGATCCCATAATATAATACCTCTATCCGTAGCCGAGGCCAATATTCCGGAATTTGGACTAAAAGCAACACCATTGACAGCCTTTTCGTGGTATGTCCACGATTTATCATCGAAATTTTTTTTGGATCGAGTAACTACATTTTGTAAAATTACCATGTCTTCGTTTGAGGCATGACAACTGCTGAGGACTATGCAAAGGCTGGTTGGGATAACTCCAACAACCACAAAAAATACACACACTACACGCGCATAATAATCAATCATTTTTTTATGAATCATCTTCTCGCACGCTATTCTTTCACCTGCATGAATAAAAACAGAACCCTTTCGTCATGTGAAACAGGAATCTTATGGTATCTGGTGTTATCATACGATAATGGATCGCTGACGATGACACTATAAAACAATGAAGACTTAGTCTATTTTTTTCTGCAAAAGCTCGTTGACCATTTTGGGATTTGCCTTGCCTTTGGTTTCCTTCATAACCTGTCCCACCAAAAAGACAAGTGCATTCTTTTTTCCTTTTTTATAATCTTCTATTGCAGATGGATTGCTTGATATAATTTTAGCTATTACTGCTCCAATGAATCCTTCATCGTTAATTTGCGTCAATTTCTTTTCTTCCACGATCACCTGAGGGTCATTGCCGGTTAGGATCATTTCAGAAAATACTTCTTTTGCAATGGTAGAACTTATCGTGCCTTTTTCAATCATTTCAACTAAAGCCGCCAACTGTTTTGGCCTGACCGGCAACTGATGAATGTCCAGTTTTTTTTCATTTACCTCCCTGAGTAAATCATTCGCAATCCAGTTACAAAAGACCTTTGGGCGATCTAAAATTTTTATACAGTCTTCAAAGAGATCTGCAAGGACTTTTTCTTCGACGAGCAGACTTGTGTCATAATCAGACAATTTAAATACTTCCATAAATCGCTGTTTTTTGGCCAGAGGAAGTTCCGGTATGGTTTCTTTTATTTCAGCAATCCATTTTCTATCAACCAACACTGGCAACAGATCGGGTTCTGGAAAATACCGATAGTCCTGAGCCTCTTCTTTGGAACGCATACGGGCACTTTTTTCGTTCACCTCATCCCATAACCTCGTTTCCCTATCAATCGTTTCCCCTCGGCCTAACGAATCAGTCTGCCTCTTTGTCTCATATTCAAGAGCTCTGAGAACCGACTTCATAGAGTTAAGGTTTTTTATTTCTACTCTGTTACCCAATTTTTCAGAACCTTTCTTTCTGAGCGAAATACTTGCTTCAAAACGCAGGGACCCCTCTTGCATTTTGCAATCAGACACTTCCGTATATAAAAGTATTTTTTTCAAGGTTTGCATGTAACTTTCCACCTCATCCACGTTCCTCATATCCGGGTAAGACACAATCTCAAGCAAGGGAACACCAGCCCTGTTGAAATCGACAAGACTGTAATCTGCACCAACTTCTTCAGGATGAATAAGCTTGCCTGCCTCCTCCTCTAAATGAACGTTATGAATGCGGATCCTGCTTACGAGGCCATTTACATGAATATCCATATACCCGTCGGCACCTAAGTTATAATAGTTTTGTGATATTTGGTAATTTTTTGGTAAGTCGGGATAATAATAACTTTTCCGGTCGAAATTTGTAAACTCATCAATCTTACAATTGAGAGCAATAGCAGCCTTCAAAGCATAATCAAAGGCCTTTTTATTCATTACCGGCAAAACTCCTGGCATACCGAGACATACCGGACACACTTGTGTGTTTGGCTCAATACCAAATTTCGTGCTACATCCACAAAACAATTTTGTTACTGTAGCTAACTCAGCATGAGTTTCCAAACCAACAACAACTTCATATTCCATGCGGAAAAGCCTTTTAATTATTCATTTTAATCTGTAGACCATTTCAATACAGGTTTCTTCATGTGAAAATCTGTTTCTCGCTCAAAGGCATATGCGATTTGTAATAATTTTTTCTCTTCAAAATGTTTTCCAAGAATCTGCATACCAATGGGCAACCCTTCTTTTGAAAATCCACAGGGAACAGAAATACCAGGGATCCCCGTTAGATTTGCAGGGATGGTATAAATATCAGAAAGATACATTTCTAAGGGATTTTTTGCTCTCTCCCCTATTTTGAAACCCGGGACTGGTGATGTTGGACAAATAATACAATCAACGTTTTGAAAAGCAACGTCGAAATCATTCTTTATTAAATTTCTGACTTTTGATGCCTTCAGGTAGTAAGCATCATAGTACCCGGAACTTAATGCATAGTTTCCTAACATAATACGACGTTTCACTTCGTTGCCAAATCCTTCAGAGCGGGTATGACAGTACATATCAATAATCCCGTTTGGCTTTGATGTTCGATACCCATACCTAACACCATCATACCTTGCTAAATTTGAACTTGCTTCTGCATTTGCCACAATATAATAGACTGCAACGGCAAACTCGGTATGCGGCAAAGATATCTCCACAACCTTTGCACCAAACTGCTCATACATTCTCAAAGCATTCTTTAATGCGTTATGGACATCCTCGTTTAAACCAGCATCAAAATATTCCTTTGGAATACCAATTCGTAAACCATGAACGCCAGAATCAATTTCATTTAAATAATCTGGAACCGGCACCTGCATGGAAGTTGAATCACGTAAATCATGACCGGCAATTACTTGAAGTAAAATAGCGGCATCTTTCACATCTCGCGTTAGAGTACCAATTTGATCCAGTGAAGAACCAAAGGCAATGAGACCAAACCGAGAAACTCTGCCATAGGTCGGTTTTACTCCAACAACACCGCAGAAAGCTGCTGGCTGTCTGACAGAACCACCGGTATCTGATCCCAAAGCCAAGATAGACAGGTCGGCAGCTATTGCAGCAGCAGAACCACCACTCGAACCACCCGGGACATAATCAGAATTCCATGGATTTCGAGTTATTTTAAAACTGGAGTTTTCTGTTGATGACCCCATTGCAAATTCGTCTAAATTTGTCTTTCCCAGTATTATAGCGTCTTCTTCTTTCAGACGTTTAACAACAAATGCGTCATAAGGCGGGATGAAATTTTCGAGGATTTTTGAGGCACACGTGGTATGCAAACCCTTTGTGCAAATATTATCTTTTATGCCTATAGGGATACCTGCGAGAATACCAACATTTTCGCCGTTCTCTATCTTTTTCTGTATTTGCGCAGCCTTTTTTATCGTTTCTTCTTCATTTATGGTGAGATATGCCTGAATATCATGATCAATATCTTTAATCCGTTTAATGAAATGCTCGACTAAATCTATCGGACGTATTTCTCTGGATATGATTTTCTTTTTTATTTGGAGTGCAGTATATTCAGAAAGTCTCAAAGACACTTCTCTTAAATCAAATATTTTTATTCAATTACCTTTGGCACTTTAAAAAAAACACCTTTTATGGCAGGAGCATTTAACTGAGTATCTTCCAGAGAAATCGAGGGTTCTACTATATCCTCTCTAAATATATTTGTTACGTCTATAGCACAGGACATTGGTTTAACAGTTTCAGTATTTAATCTGTTAAGTTTTTCGATATAGGATAATATATCGTTAAGCTGATGAACAAACGTTTCTTTTTCTATTTCAGAAAGTTCAATTCTGGAAAGATTGGCTACATACTCAATGTCCTTTTTTTTTATTTTCATACGCGCGTAACAAACAATTAATTTATTACAAAGCCTTTATTATCTTACCGGCACTAATACATCGCGTACAAACTTTAATCTTTTTTACTGTACCTTTGATGTTCGCTCTAACTCTTTGCAGATTTATTTTAAACTTTCTTTTTGTCTTTCCGGTAATTTTTCTTCCAACACCACCCTTCCATTTAGCTAAACCTCTGCGTTCTATCTGGTTTCCTACCTGAGTTTTTTTTCCACACATTACGCATACTTGAGACATAACGATACTCCCATATTTTTTTATTTTTACTATTGTTTTCAATTCATGTCATTTTTTTCTGCAATCTTCGCAAAATCCCTGAATCTGCAAACGATGAGATTCTGGTTCAAAGTTATTCTTTTTGCAGACTTCATCCTGCAATTTTTCAATCCTGTTTTCTACAAACTCGATTATTTTTCCACAGGTATTACAGACAAGATGATCATGGTGTTCGTACCCGTATACTTGCTCATAGTGTGCGTGCCTTTCACCAAAAATTACCTCCCTCAATAAACCACTTTTTACGAGTAAAGACAAGGTACGGTAAATAGTAGCCTTTGAAATTTTCAGCTTGTTTTGTCTGAGGTCAACTAGCAACTCATCTGCTTCAAAATGCTTGTGGTTTGCAAAGACACGGTCAAGTATTTTTTGCCTTTCTATGGTAAATTTTAATTTTTTCGATTCAAGGTACTCTCTGAATATATCCTCTTTCGAAAGCATAGCTCTTTTTAAATGTTATCCTTTCCGATAATATATTCCCTACTAAATAAAAAACCCATCCCGATAAATCGGGACGGGTTTTTTTTAATATTCCCGGCGGTAACCTACTCTCCCAGCTTTCGTCAGTACCATCAGCGTAAAAAGCTTAACTACCGTGTTCGGAATGGGAACGGGTGTTTCCTTCTTACTATGCCCACCGGAATAAATAATTTGATGAATGACTTAACGGTAACAATTGATACCAAGAATTGTGCATGATTAATCTAAAAAAGTCAAGCTTTTCGACTTATTAGTACCAGTCAGCTTAATACATTACTGCACTTACACCTCTGGCCTATCAACCTTGTAGTCTTCAAGGTGTCTCTCTTCCGAAAACGGAAAACGATATATAGTTTTAGAGTAGGCTTCATGCTTATATGCTTTCAGCATTTATCCTTTCCGTACGTAGCTACCCAGCTATGCCGTTAGCACGACAACTGGTGCACCAGAGGTACGTCCATCCCGGTCCTCTCGTACTAAGGACAGATCTCTTCAAATATCGCACACCCACGACAGATAGGGACCGACCTGTCTCACGACGGTCTAAACCCAGCTCGCGTACCGCTTTAATCTGTGAACTCCAGAACCCTTGGGACCTTCTCCAGCCCCAGGATGCGATGAGCCGACATCGAGGTGCCAAACCGCCCCGCCGCTATGGACGCTCGGGGGCGATAAGCCTGTTATCCCCGGAGTACCTTTTATCTGTTGAGCGATGGCGTTTCCACACACAACCACCGGATCACTAGGCCCTGCTTTCACACCTGCTTGACTTATAAGTCTCACAGTTAAGCTTCCTTCTGCCCTTACACTCTTCGTGCGGTTGCCAAACGCACTGAGGAAGCCTTTGGACTCCTCCGTTACTCTTTGGGAGGAGACCGCCCCAGTCAAACTGCCCACCTATAACTGTCCCAAACCCGGATTCACGGAATTTAGTTAGAATTTTAACATAATAAGAGTGGTATTTCAACGTCGACTCTGTCTTGGCCAGAACCAAGACCTCATAGTCTCCCACCTATCCTACGCATATTGTGCCAAAACCCAATAATAGGCTACAGTAAAGGTTCACGGGGTCTTTCCGTCTTGCCGCGGGTACGTGGCATCTTCACCACGACTACAATTTCGCCGAGTCCCTCGTTGAGACAGTACCCAAGTCGTTACGCGATTCATGCACGTCAGTAATTATCTGACAAGGAACTTCGCTACCTTAGGACTCTCATAGTTAGAGCCGCCATTCACCAGCGCTTCGGTTCTGAGCTTCACATTCTTTCGAATATTAACCCATCCCCTTAACGTTCTGGCATCGAGCACGCGTCAGTCTCTATACGTTGATTTTAAATCTTAGCAGAGACTTGTGTTTTTAGTAAACAGTCGCCCGGGTCTTTTCACTGCGGCCCCGAAATCTCGGGGCACTCCTTCTCCCGAAGTTACGGAGTAATTTTGCCGAGTTCCTTAACGAGGGTTCTCTCGAGCGCCTTAGGATCCTCTCCTCGCCTACCTGTGTCAGTTTTAGTACGGACACCATAATAGCTCGCAAACGAGGCTTTTCTTGAAAGATGCTCCGGTTACTTTTAGGCTTACGCCAACGTACTCACCTTTGGTGCTTTTCGCCTCGGATTTTCCTAAGGCACACCTTTGGCTTGAACAAACCGTGTCTAATAGATTTGCTAACCTTTACATCTTTGTCCCCCCATGCTCAACGCTATTACGGTGGCACAGGATTATTAACCTGTTGTCCATCATCTACGCCTTTCAGCCTCGACTTAGGCTCCGGCTAACCCTGGGCGGATTTACCTTCCCCAGGAAACCTTAGGCTTGCGGCGAATAAGATTCTCACTTATATTATCGCTACTTATACCGGCATTATCACTTCTATTTCGTCCAAGGGTCTTTTCAGTCCCTCTTCAGCCTGATATAGAACGCTCCCCTACCACTTTCGCAACTACGCATAGATGCAAAAATCCGAAGCTTCGGTAATAGACTTGAGTCCCGTAATATTTTCGGCGCAAGAATGCTCGATTAGTAAGCTATTACGCACTTTTTAAATGATTGCTGCTTCTAAGCCAACATCCTAACTGTCATAGCACTCTCACTTCCTTTATCACTTAGTCTATTTTAGGGACCTTAGCTGTCGGTCTGGGTTGTTTCCCTCTCGACAATGAAGTTTATCCCCCACCGTCTGACTCTTGTGGTACAGACAATAGTATTCGGAGTTTGATTGAATTTGGTAGTCTGGTGGACCCCAATACTCATTCAGTATCTCTACCCCTATTGTATAGTTACACAAGGCTAGCCCTAAAGCTATTTCGGGGAGAACCAGCTATCACCAAGTTTGATTAGACTTTTACTCCTCCCCTCAGTTCATCCCATCACTTTTCAACGTAAATGAGTTCGGACCTCCACGAACTTTTACATTCGTTTCATCCTGACCAAGGGTAGATCACCTGGTTTCGGGTCTACTATGCACTACATATTTGCGCATTTCACACTCGCTTTCGCTTTGGCTCCATCTAACAATAGACTTAACCCGCAATGCACAGTAAGTCGCCGGTTCATTATGCAAAAGGCACGCGGTCACACATAATTTTATAATAAAATCATAATGCTCCCACCGCTTGTAAGTACACGATTTCAGGTTCTTTTTCATTCCCCTAACAGGGGTGCTTTTCATCTTTCGCTCGCGCTACTTGTGCGCTATCGGTCGCTGAGTAGTATTTAGCCTTAGAGAGTGGACTCCCCTAATTCACATCCGCTTTCACGAGACGGGTGTTACTTGGGAAATTACAAAGAAAGCGTAATTTTTTTCACCTAAAGGACTATCACCTTCTATGGTTAGGCTTTCCTGCACTATTCGGTTAAAAACTACGTTTGTAACTTTCCAGACAGTCCTTGTACTGTCTAATGTAATTCCCACGACCCCGATTATGCAACACACAAGGGTTTGACACACAATCGGTTTGGGCTTTTTCCCTTTCGCTCGCCGCTACTAAGGAAATCGATCATTTCTTTTTTTTCCTGGAGTTACTGAGATGTTTCACTTCTCTCCGTTATCTTCGATATCCTATATATTCAGATACCGATACCACAGCATAAACCTATGGTAGGTTTCCCCATTCGGAAATCTCCGGATCACAGTTTGTTTGACAACTCCCCGAAGCTTATCGCAGTCTTCCACGTCCTTCATCATCTCTCAGCGCCTAGACATCCACCATGTACCCTTCATAGCTTGACAATTTATGTAATCTTCTAATCACACACAATTGAGGATCTAATTGCTACCCGTTAAGTATTCACTTTTCAAAGAACAAAACAACAAAATTTTACACCTTAAATTTTTTACAACAATTTAAAGTGGTGGAGATGAGCGGGGTCGAACCGCTAACCTCTGCCTTGCAAGGGCAGCGCTCTCCCAATTGAGCTACATCCCCTCTTTCTAATCTTTTGCTACAAGATAGTGGGCCTAAGTGGACTCGAACCACTGACCTTTCCCTTATCAGGGGAATGCTCTAAACCAACTGAGCTATAGGCCCAAGATTATCTCAATCCCTCTGGGCCCACGATCCCTAAAATTAGAAGTCCTGCGTGCGAAGCAGGCATATGATTACTCCTTAGAAAGGAGGTGATCCAGCCGCAGGTTCTCCTACGACTACCTTGTTACGACTTAGTCCTCCTCACAAAACACACCTTAGGCACTTCCTTCCTTTTCAGGTTAGGCCGGTGATTTTGGGTGCATCTTGCTTGGGTGGCTTGACGGGCGGTGTGTACAAGGCTCGGGAACATATTCACCGCGGCGTAGCTGATCCGCGATTACTAGCGATTCCTACTTCATGGAGGCGGGTTTCAGCCTCCAATCTGAACTGGGATCGGCTTTCTGGGTTTCGCTCCACCTTACGGCTTAGCATCCCTTTGTACCGACCATTGTAGCACGTGTGCAGCCCGGGATATAAGGGCCATGATGACTTGACGTCATCCCCACCTTCCTCCGTCTTGACGACGGCAGTTTCTTTAGAGTGCCCAGCATTATCTGTTGGCAACTAAAGACAAGGGTTTCGCTCGTTAGGGGACTTAACCCAACGTCTCACGACACGAGCTGACGACAGCCATGCAACACCTGTGATAGTTACGGACTGGATACCGTTCGTCACCTTTTCAGGCTTCTACTTCTACCATGTCAAACCCCGGTAAGGTTCTTCGCGTTGCATCGAATTAAGCCACATGCTCCACCGCTTGTGCGAGCCCCCGTCAATTCTTTTGAGTTTTAGCCTTGCGGCCGTACTCCCCAGGCGGGGCACTTAATGCGTTAGCTCCGGCAGAGAGATAATCAAAACCCCTCTACTTAGTGCCCATCGTTTACGGCTAGGACTACCGGGGTATCTAATCCCGTTTGCTCCCCTAGCTTTCGCACACTCAGCGTCAGTTATGGACCAGAGAGTCGCCTTCGCCGCCGGTGTTCCTTCTGATATCTACGCATTTCACCGCTCCACCAGAAGTTCCACTCTCCCCTCCCACACTCAAGCCATGCAGTATCGGATGCCGTTCTTCCGTTGAGCGGAAGGCTTTCACAACCGACTTACACAGCCGCCTACGTGCTCTTTACGCCCAATAATTCCGAACAACGCTTGCCGCCTCTGTATTACCGCGGCTGCTGGCACAGAGTTAGCCGTGGCTTCCTCTGGAGCCTTAGTCAAGCAAGTGCGCTATTAACGCACCTGCATTTCCTAACTCCCGACAGTGGTTTACAACCCGAAGGCCTTCTTCCCACACGCGGCGTCGCTTCGTCACCCTTTCGGGCATTGCGAAAGATTCTCGACTGCAGCCTCCCGTAGGAGTCTGGGCAGTATCTCAGTCCCAGTGTGGCCGACCACCCTCTCAGGCCGGCTACCCGTCTTCGCCTTGGTAGGCTATTACCCCACCAACTAGCTGATAGGACATTGACCCCTCTTCAAGCAAGCGGAACCTTTCGATTCCTCCTATTTGACTATTATTGCCGAAGCAACAATAATTTTATTGAGTATTAGCAACCCTTTCGGTAGCCCCAATTGCTTGGAACGTTGTTATTCCCATCTTGGAGGTAGGTTATCAATGCATTACTCACCCTTACGCCACTCGGTTTGCATCCCTTTCGGGACGCTCCCTCGTTCGACTTGCATGCCTAATCCACGCCGCCAGCGTTCGTTCTGAGCCAAGATCATACCCTTCATAAAATATTATAAAGGTTTCAAGTAGAACTTGAACATCTTAACTTCTTATGAACTCAAATAGCTGATTTTACATCAGCAGCACTACTCGCACGCATTTGACTTCTATTTTTTAAAAGAGCAATAAAACAACTACTCAACTAAGAAAGGTAATTATAACTTGATTTATAAATAAATCAAGAAAAAAAAGAAAATATTTAAAATTACTTTTCTTAACGCAAATAATTATACTTTTAAAAACTTTAATTTCAAATATAAAATATTTTGATAAAGAACCTTCTGAAAATAAACAAAGATACCTAGTTTAGATATATGATGATTATTATTCATCCTGCCGCCTGACAAGGATCTCTTCAGCAATCATATCTCCGGATCGCTCCTCTTATTTCTGCCTCTTTTTTTCAGACAAAAAGCCTTCAATTTATCAATGAAAAGCGTATTTATTACATTCTTTTTTTCCACCCAGCCTCTTCGAGCTATCCCCACACCTAGCTCCATCATCCACATTTGGTCCACATGGTGGGCATCCGTACTAATGGCAATCATGACCCCCGACTCCTTGGCCTTTCTACAGTTGATATCGTTGAGATCAAGCCGGTCATAATAACAATTAATCTCGAGCGCTGTTCCTGTCTCTGAACAAGCACCAATTACCTTATCCATATCTATTTCATATCCCTCGCGTTTGCTGATCAAACGACCTGTGGGATGGGCAATAATATTTACATAATGATTATGAATAGCTGCAACCATTCGTTCAGTAATCTTTTCTCTCCCTTGTTTAAAACCGCTATGAATAGAAGCAACAACAACGTCTAATTTTTCCAACAGTTTATCAGGGTAATCCAATGTTCCATCGGCTTTGATATCTACCTCACTTGCCTTGAGCAACGTAAACCCATTAAACTTCTTATTAAGCCTGTCAATCTCCTCAATCTCTTCAAGCAGTTCTTCTTCCTTCAAACCATTTGCCACATGAAGTGACCTTGAATGGTCTGAAACCGCCAGACATTGATAACCCATCTTCATGGCATGCACGGCCATCTCTTCGAGGGTAGGGGTACCATCGCTCCAGTTAGAGTGATTGTGGAGATCTCCCTTAATATCTGAAAGTTTAATGAGGTTTGGCAACGTGCCCTTTTGGGCGGCCTCGATTTCCCCTCTATTCTCACGCAACTCGGGTGGTATCCAGTCCATCCCTAGTATCCTGTAAATTTCTTGTTCGAACCGTCCTCCGACCTTCTTATCTCCCTTAAAAATGCCATATTCATTGATCTTAAATCCCTTCTTTTTAGCAATCTCACGCAGATGAATATTGTGTTCCTTTGAACCGGTAAAATACTGCAACGCTGAACCAAAGTCGTCTTCACAAACAACTCTCACGTCTACCTGCACACCCTCCTCAACCCTAACACTTCCTCTGGTATCTCCCGCTGCCAATACCTGCGTTACCCCCCGCATATTAGCGAAAGCCTTCACAATCTCTGCTCCTTTCGCACCAGATACGAGGATGTCGATATCACCAACCGTTTCTCTCATTCTCCGCAATGAGCCAGCAGCCTGGATATCTTTCATATGAGGATTACGCTGCAACTCTGCTATAATCCTTTTCACGATAGGATACGCCAATCCAATAGATATGCGTTGCTGACTTATCTTGAACAATTCAATACCTTTGGCTATATTTTCAATTTTCTTCTCACCAATTCCAAATAATCCTTTTAATTTTCCCGCCTGCAAGGCGTTTTCAAGGTCACGCAACCCGACTATGCCTAATTCTCTTGATAGCAGGGACACGGTCTTTGGGCCTAAACCCGGTATTTGCATAAGGCCGACGGTTTCTTCAGAGACCCCTTTTTTCACCTCTTCGTATTTAGACATCTTCCCAGTATTAATATACTCAATGATTTTTTCTGCCGTACCTTTTCCTATACCAGGAATGTCCGTCAATTTTTGTGTTTTGGCAATCTCCTCAATATCCTCCGTTAAATCGCCTATTACCCGTGCAGCCTTTCGGTATGAATTGATCCTGAAAGTATTTTCACCTTTGAGTTCCATGATGTCAGCAATTCGCTCAAACAATGATGCAATTTCGTGGTTTTTCAGGAGTAACACTCCTCGTCTTTAAAATTTCAGAAAACAGGATATTAAGATTTCAGTGAATTTCTCTTAAAATACCCTCATAAGCCATTTAACATTCAGCTTTCCTTCAGTTGCTGAAAACAAAAGGATGCTATGGGAATTTTAAAAGATTATTATATCCGTGCACTTAAAACACATCAATTTTTATTTATTGACATAAACAGGGGGATTTTAGCATAATTCACCAGTTCATATTTTTGACTATCTGTATAGTCCTTTAAAATCGCAGGCACTAAAGGTTAGAATCTTTTGTACCTCTGTGGCAAAAATGTTTTACAAAGAGGAGAGGTTGTAAAATGAAAGAGCAGACAATCGGCATTATCGGTGGTAGCGGTCTTTATAATATAGAAGGAATCAAGGAGGTAAAATCGATATCGGTAGATACCCCTTTTGGAAAACCATCTGACAATTTTACTGTAGGTATCCTTGAAGGCCGTAAAGTCGCTTTTCTGCCAAGACACGGTAAAGGACACACAATTTTACCATCAGAACTCAACTTCAGGGCCAATATTTATGGGATGAAGAAGTTGGGGGCAGAACACATCATTGCCGTCAGTGCTGTAGGAAGTATGAAGGAGGAGATCAAGCCTTTAGACATGGTGATTCCAGATCAATTTTTTGACAGGACACGGGGAAGGATTAGCACATTTTTTGGAGAAGGGATTGTAGGTCATGTAAGTTTTGCCGATCCCGTATGTAGCACACTAGCTAACAGCTTGTGGAATGCAGCGAAATCGATAGGCGTGCATGTTCATAAAGGTGGTACATATTTATGCATGGAAGGCCCCTTGTTTTCCACACGTGCGGAATCTCAGGTATATCGTCAGTGGGGCGTAAGTGTTATTGGCATGACGAACCTTCAGGAAGCAAAGTTAGCCCGGGAGGCAGAAATCTGTTACAGCACCCTTGCCATGGTCACGGATTATGACTGCTGGCATGTAAGCGAAGAGGCCGTAACCCTGGAAATGATTATTGGGAATTTGAACAAAAACACTGAAACAGCAAAACGAATTCTCAAGGCGGTTATTCCAAAAATTGAGCAAAAAAGGACCTGCACATGTACAACGGCAGTTCAGGATGCCATTGTAACCCACAAAGACTTAATTCCAGAGAGTACCAAAAAGAAACTGGATATTATTTTTGGGAAATATCTGAGATAAATTCTATTGCTACGGGATAAAAGCTTGCCCATACGTTTTATAAGATAATAACAGAGAATTGTGTTATACCTTTTTAAGCATGATTCCTGCCCCAAATCTTCCTGTTTTTGTATTTTGGTGGCGATAGGAATAGAATTGCGTATAATTGCATTTAGTACACATATGAGCAACTTCAATATTTTCTTCCGGAACACCCATTTGTATTATTTGAACCTTATTTGCTTCCCATAGATTGAAATATCCGCTACTCAAAAAATTATCACCTTGGATATAATCACCTTCTGTCCGCAAGGCTTTCCTGATCTCAGCAATAGTTTCTGTGCCTATCTCATAACAACATGGCCCAATTGATGGTCCCACCCCTACAAAAATATCGCTTGGTGAGCAATAGAATTTTTCCTTAAATACCCTGATCATATTTTGTACCACCATGCGAACAGTCCCTCGCCATCCTGCATGGGCCACACCTATTACCTTTTTCTTAGCATCAAAAAATAAAAAAGGAACACAATCAGCCTGAAGAACCATAAGACAAATATCAGAAATATTTGTCACCATAGCATCAGTTGCCTTTATGGCTGTGCTTTCATGAAACACTCCACTACCTCGTAAATCGCCTGTAATAGTTTCTACCTTAGCCCCATGTACCTGCCCGGCAAAAGTAAAATTTTCCATTGGAATCCCAACGGACAAGGCAAGACGTTGTCGATTCTTAAGCACTGTTTCCGGATTATCGCCAACGTGAAATCCTAAATTAAGGGAATTATAGGGCTGGTCACTGTAACCACCGACTCTTGATGAAACAAAATGTTGTATTCCTTTATATTCCAACAGATTTTGAAAAAACCATAATGGCAACGCATCTATTTCCTGCTTAATCATTGTATTAAATATCACCTAAATCCTGCAAATAAGGCTTCGCCTTATTTGCAGGATTTAGGTGATAAACAAAAAATTTTGAAAAAATTAAATCAAAAGAATAGTAGTTGATATTATGCCCCTTGCCTTAAAAAACGTTTGCCGCGGCTCCGCCGTCAGTTTTCCACTTGCCCGTAAATGCAAATGCCCTTTATACCAGTTACCGGGGAATATGCAGGGATTTTTGGCCGTTCCAACTTCCTGTACGGCGTTGCTTTTCGACTCAACCGCATTGTGCTTCTGTCTTTTACAATTTCCGTTAACATCGTACTTTTACTACCCATTGCAACATAATCCATCATGGAAAACATTGCAACATTTTTATTTTTTTATTTCAGTTTTTTACAAATGCCACAATACGAGGCCAAGCGACATATGCAACGAACAGAGACGACTTTAAACGAAATGAAAGGCATACGTAAATCACTCGTTAACTTTATGGCCGTTTTGTTCTAAACAACACTCTCACTCATGGTGAAAATTAACTCTCCACAACACAACTGCTATGATTCATTGAATGAGAAGATATATCCATGGAATTTCCTGTATCCTTTTGAATTCGTTCACTTGAACAATTTGTCTGTTAAACAGGTATATAATACCAGGAACGGCCTCCTGACAGCAGTGATAACGAAATAAAACGAATCCGTTGAAATGTATAACTATCGGATGGTTACTTTTGTAAGTAAAAAACATTTACGTTTCCTTGACAAATAAGTAAACGAGATTATATTAAACTGTAGCTTCTACTATTTGCCAACATCTCAAAATTCATTATATATTACGATACGATGCGCACTATCAATTTTAATCTGGCTTACGCCATCATCTTTATTTCCTTTTGTTACTTTATTGCAATTGGATCTCCTTCATCAGAGGCAGAGGATATTTCATTTTCTAAAGATTCCAAACTATTTCCTGGCATTATTAAAGAGGAATCCTGGCATTCTGCTGTTAAGGAAATATTTTCTCTAAAGAACTATTTAACGAAATATCTAGAGACTACAAAGCGAGAATGCCTGACGGAGAAATTACCGGATAATGAGCATCTGCCAGTTGTCACGGAGAAGGAAACGCCCTTAGCCGTTACAGATGAAAAAATTCTCTCTGTTCCCATGATAACAAAGGAAAAAGGCATTCAGAAAGGACTTGTTGCGGACGAAGATTACCATTTCGTGGTCCCGGAGAACAAAGTCTCTGATGAAAATCAAAAAGTGGATGCCCATTTATTATCAACGATACCGGGTTCTGAAACCACGCCTACTGCCGAACGACAACTTCCTGACGATAAAGAAGATGTAATCCGAGTACACCAAAAAACTAACGGACTTCCCCGGCCTCTTGCCGGAAAGGAAGAATATCTATCGGATAAATTACCTGATAACGGGCACCAGCCTATCGTCGCGGAGAAGGACGTTCCCTCAACTGCTACCGATGAAAAAACTCTCCCAGTTCCCACGATAACGAAGGAAAAAGATATTCAGAAAGGATTTGTTGCGGACGAAGATTACCATTTCGTGGTCCCGGAGAACAAAGTCTCTGATGAAAATCAAAAAGTGGATGCCCATTTATTATCAACGATACCGGGTTCTGAAACCACATCTGCTGCTGAACGGCAACTTCCTGATATTGCGGAAGGCGCAATCCGGACATACAAAGAAGGTAACGAACCGCTCCCGTCTCTTACAGGAAAAGAACTTCCTTCCTCAGAGGCAAGAGAAGAAAATGGCCAACAAGAGGATTCTCTGACTACCAAAGAACTCCAGCAAATGCCTACCCGTTCAGAGATCGTTCAAGAAGCGGGAAAAAAAGAAAACGCACCCATTGTTACCACCACACCGGAATTTCATAATGAAATTATTGCCGGCGGGAAATCCCTGCCAGACGAGGCGAAAGATATAAAATCTCCGTGGGACATATGGCATAAAGACCCAACACATAATGTGATCCTTGCAGTTGCTATTACCCTTATTGCTGCAAAAATTGGCGGTTATCTGGCACGTATGGTGAAATTTTCTGAAGTGGTGGGAAATTTGATGATTGGAATAATTTTGGGTAACATTTTCACCTTTACAGGATGGGATTTTTTTCACTTTTTAAAGACAATGCCCTTCCTAAAGATGATTTCATATTTCGGAACGTTGATACTTCTTTTCACAGTCGGACTCCATGTTGATCTCAGGGCATTGTTGCAGGTGGGGACTTCTTCTCTCCTGGTATGTTTAGGCGGTATAATAGCCCCTGCGGGCCTGGGACTTATGGTTGGACATTTTTTTCTTCCGGATACTTCCGTTGGTACAAAACTTATTTTGGCAATCATTCTTTGTAATACAGCCACTGGTTTAAAACTTGCAGTTTTGAAGGAATTAAAGGCTATAAATTCACTGGAAGGCAGGGTAATAACCGGAGCAACGGTTCTTACCGATATTATTGTGTTTTTAACTTTCGGTGTTGTCAGTGGATTTGCGGTTAGTGGCGGGGTTTCTCTGGTAGGCATGACAGCCAGTTTTGGTACAGCAATCGCTTTACTGATACTCAGCGGGATACTGATATTAAAATATGGTGAGAAATTTGGAAACTTCCTCACAAAAAGGATGACTGAGGGTGCGAACATACCTATTGTGGTGGTTTTATCCCTTTTATTAGCCTTTATGTTTGGATCTGTAGGACTTCACACAATAATGGGTGCGTTTGTTGCGGGTTTATTCCTGCGCAATGTGAAGTTGAGGAGTTCCGATGATGAGGAGCATCGTACCATTGAATCGTTTATAAGGCCATTTTATATGCTCCTTGTGCCAATTCTTTTTGTTCGGGTAGGTGCACAGGTAGATCTGACCAGTTTTTTGAACAGAGAAGCAATTCCGCTTATTTTTGCAATAACAGGCGCTGCCGTTATTGGAAAGATGTTTTGCAGTGTTTGCCCGATTGAGAACAATATTAATCGTCTGGCCGTAGGTTTAGCAATGGTAATGAAGATGGATGGGACATTAATTGTGTCTGGAATTGCCAGAGATATGGGAATACTGAATGATGCTGTATTTTCCTCAATTGTTGTAGTGATCGTGCTTACTTCTACAATATGTCCTTCTTTTTTAAGGGCATCACTGGTGAGACAAAAAAGGCGCCTTAGTAAAAATTTTCACGTCACTGTTGATGAAAAAACCAAAGAGACTTTTATACGATTCAAAAGCAAGGTTTGAAGATAATTCGCCTTTAAAAAATTCTTTGGGCGGCACAAGAAAAAAGTCCGGATGCTTTGGATGACGAAGTCGTTTGGTAATCAGGAAAAACTGAACAAATTAATTCGCGATTTTATGTAACGCGAATACGCAATAGGTTTAGCCTTAAAGAATCTATCCAAAATTTATCAAAATTGGCCATTATCGATAACGCCCCCCTAAATTTTCTCCTTTCCCTGGTATGAATCAGCGTATCTGTTTGCGCATCTGGAAGGCATAATAAATGAGGAAGCCACCGCCGACCAAGCCAAAGATACCTAACACGAACGGCAGCGATATGGCAGCAGCAAGCGGATTGAACCACAACCACAAGCCAATCAGGATGTTCATAACGCCAAGAACATATGCGCCCAGCCCATCGCCCTGAAAGCCGCGAACGACATCGAAAATACCAATCAGGATTCCTTGAATAGCAATCACAATTACCAACACTTCGGGCAGAAGCACAATGCTAACCAGAGGGTTTCTCAGCACAAAGATGCCAGCGAGAATACCAATTATGCCAATAAGCAGTGACCAGCCCCAGTGCGCCCGCCCCGCCGCAGTGAAAATGCGAATGATGGCAAAAATCCCGCTAACGAGCCAGTATGCTCCGGTAAAAATGACGATGACTTCAACGGTGCTGACGGGTTGAGTCAGGAGCAGAAGCCCCAAAACTAAGGCAGAGATGCCTTGCAGCAGAAGCAGCCACCAAAGATCCAAAAGCGGGTTACGAATGTGGGTTGACATATTAATCCTCCTTATTAAATTTTATTTAAATGGGTTACAGAGTGGCATGGACAAACAAGGTTTGTCCATGCCACTCTGTAACCGAAGACATAACTTGAACTATCTCCTGCATCCACTAAGACACCGAATGCTAGCAAAGTAACCATCCGGTCAGAGCCGTGTTCATCACCCCACGATTTAGTTGGGCAATGCGCCTTCCAGACACGTCGCGAGGCGTTCCTGGCTGCCAGGTATCCCCGATACTCAGGATGTTATGAATTCCTTTGGGGGACGCATCCAATGAGAGAGATCAGGCGCAACCGTCAGGGCCGATCACCCACAGCAATTAGTTAGGTCGTCTGCCGATATTGACACTGCGTCCTCGCTCCATGGCATTAACCATGATGTAAACCACGACTGCATTAGCCAATAATGCCCCCAAGCTTGTCCAACCAGCATGCCTGATTAACGCCACTATTTCAAACGGGATATAGACTGCACCGCTTATTGCGGCAAACAGTTCCGCCCAAATCCTGCCACAGAACAAGCCATACGCTTCAACTATTCGAATTGCCGAGTAAGCGGCAGCCCCTACTGCTAACAGTAACAACCGACCATTCTGCAAATGACCGGCCGCTACGATAAAGATGTTGGGAAATTTGGATGCAGGATTGAGATGCGCATGCTCAACCAGACGTATCGCCAGTGTATGCAAATCTTTGTGAATCAGCATCAGGACGCCAGATGCGGCGGACAAGGCCACAAGACCTTTCAACGCCTCAAACACGGCAACAAGCTTGATTGTACGCGTTGTATCCATGTGCCGACACTATATGCAGCCCAACGTTTGCACCAACCGGCACCCGCTGTTAAGTGACCGCGCCTACCACCAATGAAACAATTGTCACCGTTCACAACGATGACAATGTACGACATATCCGGTCGAAGGCCAGGGAGATAGCTTTCGCTTTACACAATCGCTCTGTCTCAACGCAGAGATTGTTTTTCTCTGTCCCTTCGGTTCGGGGTAAGACTTCACAGAAATCCCCATTCGCACATTGTTCCCGGGATTTCGAGCAATCGAATCAATTCCGGTGTGATATTACTTTATATCTTTGATATAGTCAAGTTTGTTTTGTTGTTAAAGTATTACCTCGCAGAAACCTCTTTTTTAGGAAGCAATGGGAACTCTTTCTTTTTGAGTTTGAGACAGACCATTAAAATCCAAATCCCTTTTTGAAAAAATGGCAAAATATGCCATGAGAATATCATACGATCAAACGTTGAAAGCGCCCGGCGATTTTGTTATGATAATGTTCAAAAAAACTTCTCCATTACCGTCTTCCTCTGCCGAGTATAAAATTCCGTGGTTAGAATTCCATTTTTTAAAAACGTAACAATTTGGTTTTTTGAAAATTTCCAATAAAAACCGGGTATTAAATGCAGTAGGGACAGGTTTCAAACCTACTCCTACAAGGCAACATTATTCCTATGGCGAGTTTTTAAAAAAACTAAATTGTTACGTTTTTTGAAAGGGTAGGTACCAAGCATTTGCCCAATTTGGAATGCGCGCTCATATAACCGGCTATTTCAAATGCTTTGCCTCCACTGGATTATTACGATTTTTGGTTATCTGCGTCATCTGAAAGATCTGTGGTTTTCATCGTTTTAGCAAAGATGGAAGGACAAACGTATATGGAAGTTTTTTTCAATCCCTCATCAGTTGCCATCGTAGGTGCTACGGAAAAACCGGGCAGCTTGCCTGGTATTATCCTGAAAAATCTCCTCGACATGGGTTTTCAAGGCAAGATATATCCGGTAAACCCAAAATATAAGACAATCTTTGGCTTACCTTGTTTTCCCTCGATCCCGGACATCCCGAATGAAGTAGCATTAACCGTTATAGCCATCCCCGCGTCTTTCGTGCTGGAGGTAGTGCGGCAACAGGCACAGAAACAAATTCGTCACGCTATCATTATCAGCGCTGGTTTTCGGGAAATGGGTGTGGAAGGCATTGAAATGGAGGAATACATTAAACGCGTTGCATGTGAAAATGGCATACGAATCCTTGGGCCTAACTGCTTGGGCGTTTTGGACAATTATGCGAATTTTACCACTTCATTTCTGTCATGGGAGCGGGTAAGCTACCCAAAAAAAGGATCCCTGTCAATTCTCTCACAAAGCGGAGCCTTCGCTATTGCCTTGCTGGACCTGGCGTCGCAGGAAGGGTTGGGCATAGCAAAAATGGTAAACTATGGAAACAGACTCGACGTCGGGGAATCTACCCTCTTGCCATTTTTACAGAATGATATCCATACCAGGGTAATTGCTATTTATATGGAATCGGTTGATCATGGGAGGAAGTTTATCGAGGCTGCCAAGTCGTGTTCGGAAAAAAAGCCTATTATTGCTCTCAAGGTTGGAAAGGGCGCAGCCGGTATCGCCGCCGCCAGATCACACACGGGTGCTATTGCAGGTAACTACGCAATCTACAGGGCTGCATTCCTGAAATCCGGGATTATTGAGGCGAACGGTCTGGAGGAATTTATCGATGGTGTTAAGGCCCTGTCCATGCAGAACCCGCCCAAGGGGAACCGTATCCTCATTGTCACCAACGGCGGTGGCTTTGGTGTCATTGTGGCTGACCACTGCTCAGAGAGTGGACTCGAAGTCCCGATTCCGTCTACGCAGTTAAAGGAGAGACTCCGCAGCAATTTATCAGCATTCTATGTCGTTAACAATCCCGTTGATTTAACCGGAAGCGCATGCGACCGGGATTATCACATGGCATTAACCGCGTGCATGCTGGAGAGCGATGAATATGACGCGGCCATTATTATACCGCTTATGGCGCCACAAGGTATGACGACAAAGGTGGTGGATCTCGTCACTGATACGATGAAACGGTCAGGAAAGCCAGCCGTTATATGCACGGTGGGCGGAGCATTTACCCTCAGGATCAAACAGCTCTTTGAAGATCGCGAGTTTCCCGTCTATCCCTCTCCTGAACGAAGTGTAAAAGCCATGTCCATTCTCCTGAGAAGGAGGATATTACAGGAAGGTCTTAACAGAGGCAATTATACAAAGGCAAAGGTCACTAAGAGCGATTGGCAATAGGCATGAGTAGCCCGGTGTCTTTGTGTGAAAAAAAACAAAAGACTTTCTTTACCGAGCCGTTCTATAGTATCACCGTGCAAAATCTTTTTTTTGCAAGTTTTTATACTCCCCCTGGCTACCCTTGACTTCGTTGTGATGGTTCGACAGGCTCACCATGCACGGCGTAACATCCTGAGTCTGCCGAAGGATCCGTCGAACGATAGGGGGATCTGGTTGCGGCTTTGCTGCGTTACGGTATTCTCATCCAGACATGTTCTATGAAAATAGCAGCAAAGAGGAGCATAATACTTGCAAAGGTGGGATACAGATAAAGATCTTTTCTCTTTGTCACAGTTTCTATGATAATTTTGTCTTTTTCCATAGAGTCGATCTCGTTATAAAATTTTGCAACCTCCTCAAAATTTTCTGCATGGTAATACCTCCCCCCCGTTGACTCGACTGCCTCTTTTAATTCCTCAATATGTTGGGCTGCAACCTCCGGGTCAACACCTGTAACATCAGAAGCCTTAACTGCCACGACATATGCCTTTATTCCCATTCTTTTCAATAAACGCAGCGGTCGTGTGGGCGAAATGCCAATATTGTATATCCCGTCGGTAAAAAGAACAATGAGCTTGTTTTTGAGTGCCTGCCTCTTTTCCATCTCTTTGATAAAGGATATGGCATAATCGGAAAGGTATTCTTTATTAATGCTGTTTCTCAATTCTTTTATCGTAAATTGCTTTCCCATCTCTTTTTCAAATAGCGCTGCAAGAGAAGTAAAAAGACCTTCTCCAATAGACGTCTGATAACCTACCTGAGAAGCCTGTACACGCTCCAGAGATTTCTCCAGCAGTTGGGTTTCCATCGTGGGCATAACAATGAGGGCGGCATCTGTGCCGAAGATGGTAATACCGATGAGATCATTTGGCCGCTTTTTTATGAAATCCCCGACGATCTTTTTGATCGTTTCAATAGCTGTTCCCGTCATACTGAAAGAGGTATCTACAGCAAGGACGATCTCCCGGCCCTGAAGGGTGGTTTCCTCCTGATAATACCTTGTCTGAGGGTGTGCGATGGCAACAACTGCAAAAAATACGGCACCCAAAAATACGGGCTTATTGAGACGGGCTACCGTTTTCCTGAACCCCGCGGGTTCTTTAACGCAGAAAAGGCTGGAATATCCAAGAAACTTCTTTTCATGCCAAAAGAGACATAAAAAACCAAAAGGAACGAGGATGAGAAGAAGTAAGGGGTTTGCAAAGGTCATATATCAGCACCTACCATCAGGTTTGCTATATTTAACGCCCAGGAATTTCTAAGTTTTTATTACTGTCTTATATACACCCTCCCTCTGAACAAGGGATCAGGGGTGGGTTTCATCGTATGTTAAAATAGTTAAAAGCGTAGTTAAACGTAAGAGAATTTAAGAAATCTTGAGACCGGTCCTTTCGATAATTTCTTTTACGCCCTGCAGCACTTTATCTACAGACTCTTTTCCAAGATGTCTTCCAAAAATCAGCTCATCGAGCTGTTTTAACACGGCCTGAATGATCGTTGAAATTTGTTCCGGAAGTTGCCTTTGGGTGTCGTATTTCAGGAAATCCGATGTCGTGGCAGACTGTGCCCTTTCATTTGAAATGCCAATAAGCATGCCCACATACGTCCGCAGTGACTTGTTGATATTGTGAATCATATGCCGGTTGAGTGTATCATCGTCGGTAAATTGAAATGCTGTCAGGACGCTTTTCAGCTTCTCCATGGCGATCTGCGGAGTTTCGACTACAGGTTTTGGCAAAGCGGGCGACAGTTTTCCCGCGAGGGAACGCAATCCCGTTATCCCCAAAAAGACAAACAAAATAATGCCTATACTCATAGGTAAATATCCATGAAAAAAGGCGTGTTTTCCTGAATAGGACATCGGACCTTTGATTCCTTCTAAAGGCACGTCTACCGTCTTGAGCAGGCTATTTATAATAATGGGAATAGGGGCAGTCTTCACTTCATGTGTTTCGATAAGCGACCCATCGCCTTTCGACTTATCGGTTTGAGAAGACGACTCTCCGTAATACAAAGCCGTTAGCGCGGGGATTTCAGAAGTCATTTTTTTCCCGCCCAATTCATACACGGAAAGCGTATAGGTTATGAGTACCTTCTCTATAGCCTTTTCCGTACTTTCTTTTATATTCCTGTGTAAAACTTCAAACGGGGAAAAATTCAGTTTTTCAATGCTTTCCCACAAAAGTTTTATATTTTTTTCATGCCGTATGGTAAGGGTATAGGTAATATGATCGCCAATGGCAATGACATCTCTATCCACCTTGCCTTCCATAAGAATAGCCACCTTTTTAATGGCAATAGGTGCAGAGGTTGCGATGCCTTCGGTCTTATCAACCTCGTTCCGGTATGAAAGAGAAAAGGAGGGAATTGAATAAATCCCTGCCCTGATGTCTGAGGGCAAAGACAGGGCATAGGTAATGACGGCATAATCATGTTCATTGTCGAAGATTTGGCGTTCTCCAAGGGTTACATCTTCTATCACGAATGGCGAAAGGTTGACCCTGTCTATCCCTTCCAGATCAACCGTTACCCCCAACTTCCACATAACCTGAACCGTTAAATACAACGTCTTTCCGGTAATGATCCGGTAATCATTAATGAAAGTCCATATCTCAAGTGGTTGATCTGCCAGGGCAAATTCAGCCTTCTCCTCTGATGGGACTTGTATTTGAGGTTGTTCCTGTGCATATGCAAAAAAGAAACTCTGTTCCAGAAAAACAGCGGTGATAATACCCACCCATACAACGATCCCGATATATTTCATCTTCTCCTCCTTCTCCCTCTCCGGATCCTTTTATCAAAAAGCTCAGAGATCTTTTTTGTCCATATTTCCTCATTTTCATCCGTAAGTAATGAGATATAGTCGATATTCAATTTTCTCAATAAATTTATGTAAGGCAAAGATTCTGCTTGCGCTGTTGAAATGTCCAGCAGTTTTGTGCTGCCTGTCTCCATGTCTTGTGCCATGAAAAAGCCATTTGAGTGAGGTAAAGCAGTTTCCATTCTGTCTGAGACAATCACGGGTACCACCTCATGAAGCAGGGAAAGCGTCTTCAGCGATTGCTCGTAATTGTAGGGCGCCAAGAAATCTGACAAAATAAATACGAGGGCTGGATGGAGAATCTTTTCATTCAAAAAAGTAAATGCTGCGTGGAGATCTGTGCAACTGCCCGAAGTCCGCTCTTGGGATATATTTTTTGCATTGATCAGTGCCTCTTTCTCGCCAACTTTTGGTTGAATAAAGTTTTCTACCCTGTCGGCAAAGGTAAGGAAGCCCACTTCATTACCGGCTTCCGAAGCTGCGCGAACAAGAGTGAAAAGGATGGCTGATTGAACCTCCTCTTTTGTGAGGATAAAAGACCCGAAGTTCTCTGACCGGCTTTTGTCTACCACAAAGATGATAGTTGCCCGTTTATCCACAAATTTCATGCGTACATGAAGTTTTCCTGTCTTTACCGTCGACTTCCAGTCAATGGCTTTACAATCGTCTCCCGCTTGATATTGCCGGATCCCGTCAAATTCCAAACCATGGAGCGCATTCATATAACTGGAAAATGTTCCCGCAAAGAGGTTCCCTATCAACCGTTGCAAAGTAAGCCGTATCCTCTTCTTCATCCGGTTTATTCCAAAATGGGTACCTCATGCAGAATATTTTTAATAATCTCGTCAGAATCAATACCCTGAGATTCAGCCTCATGGGTAAGGATGATTCTATGCCGCAAAACAGGATAAGCCATTACATGAATATGTTCTGGCAATACCATATCTTCCCCGTGAATGAAGGCATACACACGGGATGCTCGTGCTAAGGCAATGGATGCCCTGGGTGATGCACCATACATTACAAGATTTTTTAACGTTCCGCTGCCTTCTTCAGGCCTCGTTGCTCTGACTAAACGAGTAATATATTTTATAGTAACCGAGTTCTCATGCAAAGGCAGCCATTCGGAGATCGTATGCCTAAAGGAGAGTATCTCTTTCGGAGATAAAACAACCTCTAACTCTTTTTCTTCATCCCGAATTTGCCTTTCTGTGATTTCTCTTTCGTTTCCGTAGGGTGGATAATGAATTTTCAATTTGAACATAAACCGGTCTATTTCCGCCTCAGGCAACAGATATGTCCCCGAAATCTCAATCGGATTTTGTGTCGCCAGTACCAGAAATATTTTTTCCAGAGGATAGGTCTCTCTGCCAATAGTAACCTGCTTTTCCTGCATAGCCTCAAGTAAGGCGCTCTGCACCTTTGCTGGCGCACGATTAATTTCATCGGCAAGTAAGAGATTGGTAAAAACAGGACCTTTTTGTACTTTGCTTTTTCTTGTTTCCATATCCCACATTTCAAATCCGGTGATATCACCGGGAATAAGATCGGGGGTAAACTGCACTCTTTGGAATTTTGCATCCAATATCCGGGCAATGGTTTTTACCGTAACAGTCTTTCCAAGTCCGGGATACCCTTCCAGGAGGATATGACCGTCTGAAAGCAGAGCAATAATGATACCCTCTATCAGCTCTTCCTGGCCGACAATAACCTTTCTCACTTCCCTTTTAATTGTTTCGACCTTCTCTTTCACGAAATCCTTATTTTGATTATGTATCACAGCTTTTAACTTAGTCTTCACATTTCATTACCCCCCTTGTTATGATGCGGCGAACCGCAGCGAATATTCACTCCGAGTTTTTGTTTCAGAGGTTTTTTTCAGCCAACATGCTACTTTACATCCTCACTCTTTATCACAACATTATATATTTTCGTTTTTTTGTTTACAAATAAATTATAATTCTTTATTACCACAACTCAATGCAATTTAAGCAGGATACAACATTACGAAAGGAAATTTTCTACAAAAGAAGAACCTGTTTCATATATTGGCACTTAATATGCTTCACCATACATAACGTTCTCATTTCTCAAAGAGAATTGTATTGACAGTAAATTTGAAAAGTTGTATATATCCAAAGTTTACATTGCGGGTATAGGAGACTATGTTTCTGTATCAGTAAGTTTGATAAATTTCATTCATTTAAGAAAGAGGTTTGAAAATGTCTTTTTCAAAGCCAAACGCGTCAGCAGCAACACGTACAAAAAATAGAACACCGAATGACCGAACTCCAGCCAGCGGTATGTGTTCGGTTTGTGTAGATGAGTGTCCGGGTTTATGCGAGATTGGAAAATCTGCCTTTAGAGCAACTGAAAATTTGTATCCGCAACCCTTTGGAACAATTACTGCAGGAGCAGATAAAGAATATCCGCTGGATTTTTCACATTTAAATATCATGGGAACAACGGTTGGGGCTGTGGGAATTGAAGCCGACAGCGACAAGGCAATTTTTGAAAATGTAAACACGGAAGCAAGATTGGGAAAGGATAAGGGGATTAAGTTAAGACTGCCAATCGTAATTCCGGGTTTGGGTTCGACGAATATTGCCAAAACACATTGGGATGGACTGGCTATTGGCTCTGCAATTTCCGGGACAGGACTAACGATTGGTGAAAATGTAGGTGGCATGGACGTCAATACCAAGCTAGAGAACAGAAAAATAACCCACTGCCCTGATATCGAATCCCGCGTAAAAACCTTTCAGGAATGGCAAAAAGACGGATACGGTGTTATTGTAATGCAGGAAAATGTTGAAGATAGCAGATTGGGTGTCCTTGAATACGGCATAAACAAATTAGGTGTGCAAGCCGTGGAAATGAAATGGGGGCAGGGTGCCAAGGATATTGGGGGGGAGGTTAAGATCAATACCCTTGAAAAAGCAAGATTGTTACGCGACCGTGGTTATATCGTGCTTCCTGACCCGTATGATAACAATGTGGCCTCCGTCTTCGGCAAGGCGTTTAAAGAATTTGAAAGACACTCCAGGGTAGGAATGGTCAACGAGGAAGGGTTTGTAAAGCGTGTTGAAAATTTAAGAAAGGCCGGTGCAAAATATGTCTTCCTGAAGACAGGTGCTTATCGACCGGCTGACCTTGCCAGGGCGGTACGTTACTGTTCAATCGCCGGAGTTGATGTTTTGACTGTCGATGGAGCTGGCGGTGGAACCGGGATGAGTCCATGGCACATGATGAACGAATGGGGTGTACCTACGCTATACCTGGCTTCCCTCACGTATAATTATATCCATACATTAGCGTCAAAGGGTCAGCATGTTCCGGATGTTATCCTTGCCGGAGGGTTTGCGTTTGAGGATGATATCTTTAAGGCCATGGCGCTTGGCGCTCCCTACGTCAAAGCAGTTGGAATGGCTCGTGCCCCGTTGTGTGCGGCACATGTTGGTAAATTGGTCGCCGATCAGGTCAATAAGAATTCCATTGATAAAACAATAGAACCCTATGGCAGGACAATGGATGAAATTTTTGTTTTAGCATCCAAAGCCAAAAGATTGTTCTGTTCTAACGGCCGGGAAGTACCGCCAGGGGCATTGGGAGTTTATTCGTATTATCAGCGATTATCACAAGGGTTACAGCAGTTAATGTGCGGTTCAAGAAAATTTGGATTAAAACATTTAACTCGTGACGATGTCGTCACCCTGACCCGCGAAGCGGCAGAAGTAACCGGTTTAAAATACATCATGGATGCCGACAGCGAAATAGCAGAGCAGATCCTCATGGGAAAAGAAAGATCCACGGGCAAAACAGATGTAAAGACAAAAGCAAAGACATCTTCAAAACCCAGTGCAAAAGCAAAACAGAAGACAAAGAAATAAGCCCTTCGAAGTAAAAGATTTTGTAAAAAGATGTTTTTTCCTGTTATAAGCGCGGAGGCCGGTTGAAGACTTGTAATAATCAATGTCTTCAAATGTGAGAAATGAGTCACAACGCATTACTTTGTCATATGTTATATAGAATTGTACGTATGGCTTAAAAATGTGTATTTGCAAAAGGAAGCATGATAAAGATCGATAAGATAGGCAAACTGATTAAAGATGCCTGGTTGATAATCGGCAGCACAATACTTTTATTTTGTTTGTTAGAAGGTAGTCTTTCCCTGGTTTTTTTTATCAGAGATCGGTTGAGAGCGCCTGCCGCGTCGGCCGCTGATTGCCGCATCACAGCGGATACCTATTCGGATGCAACTTGGGTGGCTAATTACTGGCAGGAGTTCCACCGCTCGGGAGTTGTCCGGTGGAGGTCATATGTTTATTGGCGACGGCCACCGTACCACGGGAACTATATAAACATCGATGACAACGGCATTAGAGCTACTGTCTATACGGAGACAATGCCACAAGGGTCGCCAACTCCAGTAAAGATCTTCATGTTTGGTGGTTCTACCATGTGGGGCGAGGGGGCGAGAGACGCTTTCACCATTCCTTCCGTCGTTGCAAAAGAACTTCGTCAAAAGGGCATTGCTGCCGAGGTTACGAATTTCGGTGAAACCGGATATGTGAGCACACAGGAGGTCATTACGCTCCTGCTACAATTGCAAAAAGGCAAACTCCCTGACCTTGTAATCTTCTATGATGGTGTCAACGATATGTACTCCGCTTATCAGCAACACGTGGCCGGGCTTCCACAAAATGAACATCATCGTGAGGAGGAGTTCGACCTCTCACAGCCGGGCATGTTTACACGGCGGGAAAAAATGGATCTCCAGAACATAGCGAAGAAACTCTCTACAGTTCGCTTTGCAAAGATACTTCTCGAAAGGTTAGGTTTTCGGTACCCAAAAGCAGTAACTGCCGAATCTTTATCCTTCGACATTCCAACTCCAGAAAACGAAACTCTCGTTCAAGATTTACTCGCCATATATAGAAGCAATATAGACATTGTAAATGCTCTAAGCGAACGATGTCATTTTAAATGCCTCTTTTACTGGCAACCCACAATATTTCAGAAAACACAATTGACAGCAGCCTACGAGCTTGGAAAACGAGCGGAGATGCAAGCCATCGGGCAGTTTGTCGGCCAGACATATGAAGCCGTACATAAGAGCGAACTCGCTGAAAAATATAGGGGCTCATTTCACGATATCAGCCTTGTATTTGCAGATGTACGGCAACCTATGTACATAGACTGGTGTCATCTTGGCGAATCGGGTAATGAAATCATCGCAAAGATAATGGCAAGTGATATTCTTGGACTATTGATCGCCAATAAAGAATAGCATTACAGGGCCTCCTCCCATGAGAAGGCTTTGTCAAACGAAAAACTACATCTAACAAAAATCGTAGATTTTTTCACACCTCATATTCCGGATAAACTCCTTGTCATTCCCGCATTCATTACACGAAAATGGCTTCCGGGAAATCCTCATCCTGCATTCTCTAAAATTCTACCAGCACCGTCTGGATAAAACTCCTCAATACCTCGGGCGGCTACTTGCGAAATATCCTGAAGGTTGTATCTCAACTGTTCTGCGCTAACCCGACTTTCGCAATTCGAGCTGAAAAAAGGTTATTTTTAGGCATGAATCGCCCA
>NZ_MJUW02000010.1 GCF_001753675.2 Candidatus Brocadia sapporoensis
CGTCCGGTTGAGCGCCTCGTTAATCACTGTCGTTAAGTGAAATCATTTAACTTCGAACCGAGATGTCTCTCTATTTCCGGCTTACGAATATTTCTGCTTTCGCAGAGCGGTATAGCACACGAAATTATATAGGCAAACGAGTGTTACAGCCTCTGGAACAGACTGCCGTTGAAAATCTTCAAAGTTACCTCTTTCGTTAGGCAATAGTCGCTGGATTGCGTTTGTTGTGGACTGATTGCCATACGGCACCAATTGCTAAAAAAGCAAAAGGAACAAAAAGGCAAAAAGGCTCGAATGCTTTGAAAGGGCATTTTAATGTAGAGTAAAACACTGGCGTAGTGGCTACAGGCTGAGGTTTGTGTTCCCCGTTTCTCTCCGTTTCCTCTGAGAGTGTCACACTATCTCAACCATACCCTATTTCCAGCATCTTCTCATCAAACCGTACGTGAGGCTTCGTCGTGAGCTCAGCCGAACGGTTTTCCCTCATACGGCTTTCCTGTGCTCTTCGCAACAAGGCATATACACCTATCGGCTTGGATTTGCTTTCGGGTAAACATACCGTATCCGGTAGTCATTGAACAAACCCCATTTTCCGTATATCTCTTCCCTACTCCACCACTTCCAGCCAAAGCCTTTCAGTTTCGTTCTGCGCATGACAAACTTTCTCACCTTCATCTCTATATAACTCCTGACTTTGTTGAAGGCGCTGTTGCTATTGCCTATCCTGAAGTAATTCACCCAGCCCCTGATTATTGCATTGACTGTTTGTATCACTCCTTTAAATGGCTTGTTCCAGTTTGCCTTGAGCGCCATCTTTATCTTCTTTCCGATTTCCTGTCGTTTCTTCTCACGGGGCGTCTTGCTAACCCGACTTTCGCAATTCGAGGGGTATACAACCCGCTGAGCCAGGAAAATCAATGGGTCTTGTAAAAAGGTCGGCACTACAGACCGACCTGTCCGGATGCGTAAACCTTGGGTGGCGGTTGTTCTGGAAGCGTCAGTCCCAATTGTGCCAAAAGGAGAGCAACATCCTTTTCCGGCTGGGTATAACGGCTCATGACAATATGACGGCCATCCGTGGTCGGTAAATGAACATCTATCATTTGAATGCTTGACAGTTTTTCCAAAATCGCTTCAGACGTCAGCCCGCCAGCCCTCCCACGCGCAAGATTGCGCAGTTCGCACAAACCCGCCCACAAACGTCTGAGTCTGCGCCGGCGCATGGAACGCTCCTTAGACACCCGGTACTGGCTTTCCACGTAAACGTAAAACTCCGATTCCTGCTGAAGAATTTTCACGCGGACGTTCTCCCTCGCCTCAATCCACGACTTTTCCGGCAGCGGTTTTTCTACACGCATCAAATGTCCCTTCGGCGTTCCAACCAAATAATCAACCCTCGCTCACGCATCTTCTCCAACACCTCCTCCGTTGGAATACCGTGGTCCATGAGCCACGTGCGACGGAATTTCCCATACCGCTTTTCGATCCGATTCAGAAATTCCCCCAATGTCGCGCTATCCCTGGTATTGCCCGGATACACTTCGTAGGCCACGGGAAATCCTTCCGGCGTCAACACCAATGCCACTACCACCTGAACGCAATCCGATCGCTTGTCCCGGCTATACCCAAACCGTTTCTTACCGAAAAATCCAGCCGGAGGCGGGTCACTTTCAAAATACGTACTCGTCAAATCATACAGCAACACATCATACTTCGCCTCAAAGAGCTTGCCCCACTTCTCTTTTAACTAGTCAAACAACTCGTCCCGATGCTCAAGCAACAAATCCAGACAACGATACGCCTTGTCCTTCTGCGCCAGGGAATAATCCTCGCTCAGCAGATTGCCTGGTGCGCTCCGCACATACCACTCACGATGGAAACGAAATTCGCTTCCCAGATCGATCAGCCGGTAACAGACAAGCGCCTTCAGCATATTCAGCCAGTTTGTTCCCTTCCGGCTTAACGGCAGACGCTTCCTCCAGAATGCGTCCAGTTCCAGCATGTCCCATACATACAATCCCAACCAACTTGCTCCCCACTCACGTGGATGGCGCAGCTCTATTTTATCCAACCTCACCCGAACTGTCTCACCATCCGGTACCGGCATGGCTTCCCGGTCATCCGGAAATAATGCCAGTTGTCCTGGCTGGTGTTCTTTGCCCGACACCACCTCTATCGTCCGAACCCACCCAGCCCGTTGATTGTCATTGAGTTCTCCCAAATAGAGTACCTGCCGTTGCACCACTCTTCCTCCGCTGACCCGGCGGTTCTCTACTACGCTCCAGTAACGGTGGGTTTTCCCGTCTTTTGTCCGTGTTTTTTCTCGTAAAAACATGCCAACATTTTCGCACGCCACCGTGAAGACGTCAAGAGGGTAGGTCGGCACTACAAGCCGTTTTTACATACTCACCCCTTTAAAATCAAGGGTTTCACGGGGATTTATGCCCAAAAACAACCTTTTTTGGGTGCGAATTGCGAAAGTCGGGTTAGCAAGGTTATGCCGGGAATCACTATGCTGGTTCAATCTTGTAGATTGAACCAGATGTTTTGCACCATACGGTATGTTTTGAACAAGCACCATGGTGAAAAATGCCAAACGTTTCGGTTCAATCGGAGACGATTGCTTAATATTTAAGATGTGACCCTTTTCTTTTTCTTTCTTTTTTCAGTCTGGTGCAAACTGCCAGAAGACAGGGCATCCATCCGAGAGAATTCTTGCAAACTCTCCTCACCGCGGATACAGCAACAGCTCAGGCTGCACTGTATAACAACTCGAGCTGATAGCACGATGGCTGGCGGATGAAATAGGGACTAAACTGTTACATCTTTCCTCTTTTCTTTCCTACACCCCCTATCAAGCCATCCGTGCTTCGTAAATCAGTGAGGCATCTTTGAGGGTGCGTGCAGAAAAATGAGAAACAGCTTGATAAATTGACATCAATTTTCAACCATTTAATAATTCATAATTTGTTAGCCTTTAAAGTATAACTGAAAAGAATTTTAAAAAGCTTGCATTCTTCTTCATTTTTGTTTTACTGTTATCATAATGAAAAAAAACATTTTCTATCATCCACTCATTTCCCTACACCTTTCTATAATGCAACCCTCTTTTTTTACACCAGGCAATAACCATTCTCATACACTTGACATACTGTGTTACGGTGTTACCTTCTGGTGACTACAGATCATTTGCTAAAAATGAATTTTCGTATATAAATATTTTAACAAATTCGGCAAACGAGGGATATTATGAAAAGTATAATTAAAGTTGATGACGAGTATATAAAAACTTTTTTATCGGAAGCAAAGTATAGGGTTGCCTATGTTGCTCCTGGTATTTCCCAAGCAATTGCAAACATTCTAGCGGAAAAATGGGCAAATTTTGACACAAACGAATTTCGTATAATACTTGATATCAGCTCAGATATATGCCGGTTGGGCTATGGCACTGCGGAAGCAGTACAGCTATTAGATAGTACTGCAAAAAAATTGGGTGGTGGCCGTTTAGTGTGCCATCAAGAAGGCCTTCGAATAGGTATTCTAATTTCTGATTCACGGGTTTGCTTTTTTGCACCAACACCATTGCTTATCGAATCGGGTACTGAATCGAGTATAAGACCAAACGGCATTATTCTCGAACCTGTTCCTTCCGACGTGCTTAAAGATGTTGGTTTTGGTGAAAAAAGAGAAGCCGAACAATCTATCGGCTTAGATAAATTGAAAAGCGACAAAATTACCGAAGTTATCAAAGATCTTAAAAAAAACCCACCACAGAAATTTGATGTTGCAAGAAAGGTAAGAGTTTTTAATTCACGATTTGAGTTCGTGGAGTTAAAGGTAGAAGGATGTTTCCTCTCTCGACACAAGGTAACAATCCCCTCTGAATTGATGGGTTTAGCGGGTGACGAAGACCTGAGAAACAGAATTAGAAGCACATTTCAGCTTATAAATGGTGATGAGATGACTGGTAAAGAAACCGAAGTAAACGAAAACAAGATAAAAAAGTTTCGTAAGAAAATAGAAGACAACTGGTTGTGTAATATTGACGGTTACGGCAAAGTAGTCTTGAGAGAAAATAAGGATGAGTTGAATGAAGACATAAAAAATTTGAAAAAGCTCGTCGAAGATTATCAAAAGGGTATTAATGAAAAACTTTCAGCAATCATCAAAAAGAACGCTGATTCATTAACAAAGCAGATTACACCGTCCTTGAAATCTAACCTGCCTCCAGGGTGGAAAAAAGATATGGGCGCAAACCCAACTGAAGAAATGGTGAAAAAGCGCGTGCATGACACAATCATGAAGTCATTCGGAACTGCAGAAGACTACCTAAAAGAAATGAAGGCGGAAGTTATTTTCAAAAATGTTAGCTATGAATCGCTCCAAAACGAAGAATTTTTGGCAGCTGCAGAAAAAGCATTCCCTCACATTAAATTTCTCCATGAAGAATATGATGCTCTTAAGGGTTTAGAAACCAAGTAAAATTCAGCCATTAATCACGAAAAAGCAAAATATCTATCACACCATCTCAAATCTTGAATTGCCGTACGATCGAGTCCAGCGTGAGGGTGAGGTTCGATAATGTCTCCGTGCTTTCAGTGATTCTCTGCACACACCCAGAATTCTTAGCCGAAACAGTGCAAACAGATAGAATAGCATTCGAACCATTTCCGTTATCGTGCCCAATTAAACCTTTCGCAATGTTTTTCTCTGTTTAACATAGGAATTGTTTAGCTATTATCTGCAATTTCTTGTGGATTCTTAATAAACTTTATTAGTTTAGATGTATTTTTTCATGTAAATGATTTTGTATTGATTTGTTCCTGTAAACTGCTATTATAATCTGCCAGTCACCATGAAAATGGGGAACGAATGGGAACGAATGGGGTCACATCTTAAATATTAAGTATTGATATTTTTGAGGAAGGTCGAGGGTCGCATCTTAAAATTAAATTAAGGTTCAAAATTTACATTTGGACGTCTTGGTGTCTCCATTTTTTCTCAACGATTTCCATTTGTAGGAAAAGATTCAATTTTTGCCATCTATCCCCTCAACAAAACCGGAAGGTTGCAGCTTATTCTTTCACCAGTTCAAATGCGCGTTCGACCTTATATCGCACGATATTTCTCTTTCCGCCGCGCCCTTTCGTCTTAATAGGCATATTTTTATCTATAAAGTCAAGTTCGGCATTATCTGGAATAGTATCAATAATCTCAGGATGGTCAATTATTTGTCTTATAAAATCAAAGGTCATTCCAATGTTTCTTTCTGCATACTCTTTTTTAGTCATTCTTTCATCCCCTTTTTGAATCTTTCTTTATACCATTCCCATCGGTTTTTTATGTCCTGCTCTGCATAGGTTAAAGCATCCTTCAAATTTTGTATCTGAATTATCTGCTTTGTTTTTTCTCCTTTTGAGTTCAGTATATCACGGTGGAAAAAACCATGTGAGTAATCGTATCTTACAATAGGATACCACTTATCCTGTATTTTTGATTTATACTGGGCAACGATGTCTTTTACCTTACCTTTTTCAACCTCAATTTTATCCTTAATCTGTCTTCCCCATCCAGACTTAATTCTTTAGTAAATTCTTTGCTTCCCATATCCTGTCAGCGACTTCGTGCAGAGCATTAATTAACATTTCACCGTTTAAATATACTACGGATAGCATAAAAAAGCTCATAAATGTCAGACCTTGATTATAGAATATACTTGCCCTCCGGAATGTACTGAATCATTATAAATTTTGTTCCGTTCTTATTTGCGTACTATTTATCCTGCGGCGTACTGTTAAAATGAATTTGTCACAATTTTTGATCTTGGCTAAGGAACTTAAACTCACTCAGGGATGCCAGTCAATCTCCCGATCAATGGGACATTTATTCATTAAATCCCTGTAACTATTCAGCGTACTTTCGCTCACAAACACTATGAGTGAACAAAATATTGA
>NZ_MJUW02000024.1 GCF_001753675.2 Candidatus Brocadia sapporoensis
CCCTTGTATTTGCTGGCTTAGCAGCTCATACACCCCTCGAATTGCGAAGGTCGGGTTAAGTGTGAATTGTGAAAGTCAGGCTAAGAGGTATTGTGCACTGGGAGTGGTGGCGGCGAATTTACACAAACAGGGGAACGTGCTTCAGGAGAGACGCAAAAGAAGCACGAGAAGCTGCTTAAAAACTACAAGAAACAGCATGACAAGGGAGATACTATCTCCAGACAAGTCTAAAATGAAGGGAAATAAGTAAGAAATACTTTTTTCTGTCAGAAGTCTAACATCAAATTTTATGAAACGATTTTAGTAAGTGTAAAATCGCACTGCCGCTTTTCAAAAAAAGGATGTTTTTCGCTCAGACACTAATTATGTCCTTTTAGGGCTAATCAAGCCACCAGCTACGCTGATAATTCTGGCTCCATTTTTTAGCATTTAGTTATAGGTAATTCAGGATTGCCCCGAGCAATAGAATCCCAAACATCTTCAACAAGTATCGACTTGCCGGATAAACCTGACATGTTTTTTTGCAATTTCGTTTGGCCTTATAAAACTACCCATGATTCAGTTTGTGCTTCTTGAAACGATCCACTAGATGCCCAAAAATTTTTCAAACCGGTCGATCCCCTTTTCAATATTTGCCATAGAAGTTGCATAGGAAATTCTGATGCATTCATCCGACCCAAAAG
Source organism: Candidatus Brocadia sapporoensis (assembly GCF_001753675.2). Taxonomy (GTDB): domain Bacteria; phylum Planctomycetota; class Brocadiia; order Brocadiales; family Brocadiaceae; genus Brocadia; species Brocadia sapporoensis. The sequence continues at coordinate 684 of NZ_MJUW02000024.1, forward strand.
GGGCACCGGGGACAAAGGCGACGTGTGCCTTTTCGAGTAACAGGTTTACGAAATCAAAAGAGTTTGTGACTGAATGTCCGCCAACTTTCTTTTTGTACAAATCGGATACATTGGGGAAGGCGTAAAAAGCCCCTTGTGGGAGCAAACAAGAAACCGCATCTATCTTGTTGAGCCGCTCAACGATATATTTTCTTCGTCTGTCAAATTCACGTACCATCATTCCGACAAAATCCTGATTGCCTTTCAGCGCCTCCACACCTGCCAGTTGGGTAATGGAGTTGGCTCCGGAAGTTGTATGGTCCTGTATGTTGGTTGCCGCCTTGATGATTTCTTCAGGACCAGCAGCATAGCCTAACCGCCAGCCCGTCATAGAATAGACCTTCGAAAAACCATTCACGGTAATGACTTTTTTGTAGCACTCTTCATGAAAAGCCGCCGGGCTGAAATGTTGGGCGCCGTCGTATAATATCTTTTCGTAAATTTCATCGGAGATTACGTAAAGTCCTCTTTCTACGGCAAAGCCTATAATTTCCCGAAGGTCCTTTTCGGTGTAAACCATACCGGTCGGATTGGCAGGACTATTCATAAAGAGCAATTTTGACCTGGGCGTGATCGCCTTGGCGAGGGATTCCTTAGTTATCTTGAAATGTTCCTTGTCGGTGGTTCTCAGAAATACGGGTGTTGCGCCCGCCATGACCACCATTTCCGGATAACTTACCCAGTAAGGAGTGGGTATAATTGCTTCGTCTCCGGTGTCACATAAAACGAGCACAATATTCAGAATAGCCTGTTTTGCTCCGGCAGAAATGATAATCTGCGAGGGGTTATATTTTACGTGATTTTCATTGAGGAGTTTTTCGCAGATGGCCTCCTTTAATACAGGAGCTCCTGCGGTGGGGGTGTATTTCGTGTAACCGTCCTTGATGGCCTTGATGGCTGCATTTTTCACGTTTTCTGGTGTGTCAAAGTCAGGTTCTCCTGCGCCAAAGCCAATTACATCAACCCCTTTTGCCGCTAGTTGTTTGGCCTTGGCGGTGATGGCAAGCGTTGCCGATGTCTTTACCTCCCTTGCGATCCTTGATAACGTCATATACAAACATCTCCTTTTTTCGTATGGGTACTTTTCTTTAGTTAAAAAACACGGGAGCACCGGGGCACATAGATGAAAAAGTAAAATTTTAAGATAATTATACCGTTCGGAATTCTCTGTGTTTCCGTGTTTCTGTGGTTCACGGTGCCTCTTATTCTAAAAATATTTTGCCGGGATTTAATATGCCTTTGGGATCCAAGAGATGTTTTATGTTCTTCATAATTTCTAATTCTCTCGGTGGAATTTCAAGGGGCAGAAAGGCCGATTTTACATTTCCAATGCCATGCTCGCCGGAAATTGTTCCGCCCACTTCCACGGTGTTGCTGAGGATTTCCTCAATCATCCGCTCTGCCAATGCCTTTTGCTGATCTCCCTTGTCGTACATAACATTTACGTGGATATTGCCGTCGCCGATATGCCCAAAGCTGGCAACTTTTAAGGAAGGATACCGTTTGTGGATACCGTCTATCCTCTCTAATATCTCTAATATCCTGCTGCGTGGAACGCAGATGTCTTCGTTGATTTTATAAGGGGCTATATTGTAAAGCGCCGGGGAAATGGCGCGTCTTACCTCCCAAAGCGCATCGCGCTCTTGAGCATTTTCTGCGGAGGTGACACGGATTGCATTGTTTTTTCTAACAATTTCTTTTACAAGAGACGCTTCAGCTTTAACGCTCGTCTCTCTTCCGTCTATATCAATAAGCAAAAGGGCATCTACTTCATCGGGTATTTGAATTTCCTGCTTGTATCCCTGAATGCAAGTGATGCTCGATTTGTCAATGAATTCTAATGCCCTGGGCAAGAGATTGTTGAGAATTATCTGGTTTGCCGATTGTATAGCATCCTGAGTTGTTGCAAAAAAGACCAAGAGGGTTTCGATCTTTTCCGGCAGTGGCAGCAGTTTTACCGTAATCTGAGTAAACACGCCCAGCGTCCCCTCAGAGCCAACAAACAGGCGGGTAAGATCATAGCCGGTGACGCTCTTCAGTGTCTTGCGGCCTGTGTGGATGACGCTTCCGTCGGCAAGGACAACCTGCAGTGATAGAACGTAATCCCGCGTAACGCCATATTTTAAACCGGTGATTCCACCGGAACATTCAGCTACATTGCCGCCTATCGTTGAGAATGGAGCGCTAGCAGGATCTGGTGGATAAAACAGTTTGTATTTTGCAACCTCGCTTTGGAGCGTTTGGGTAACTACACCTGGTTCTACCGTGGCTGTCAGGTCTTCAGGGCGGATCTCTACAATGTGATTCATTGGGGTGAAATCCAATACTATGCCACCCTTTACCGGCACAGCACCTCCGGTAAGCCCTGAACCTGCACCACGGGGATACACGGGTATTTCGTTCTCATGTGCAAGCTGTAATATGGCAGAAACATGATGGGTAGATCGTGGCCGCACAACAACATCCGGTACGTATTTTTGTTTCGAGCCATCATATGAATAACATATCCGGTCCTCGAGGACGGAAAATACGTTTTCTTTTCCAACGAGCTGGTTTAGTTTTTCTGTAACTAGGGCCGCTTTTGTCTTTTTGCTGGTAGTTGTATTCATGTTTAGCGTTTTAAAGTCCTTTAGTCAGGAGCTTAGTCCTCACCAGTTACTTTTCCTTTCAATCCATCCTCCTCCTATAACCGTCTCGTCATCATAAAAAACGACTGCCTGTCCCGGGGTAACGGCTCTCTGTGGTTCTTTGAAGATGACACGTACCGTATCTGGCTTATAAGGATATACGGTAGCATCTGCCGCAACATGATTGTAACGTATCTTTGCCTGGACGTTCATGGGGGAATCGAGCCTGTCGATCGATATCCAATTTATCATTGACGCTATCAATTCATCTTCCATAAGTTCGGCCTCGGTACCAATCACGACCGTATTTTCCCACGGGTTTATATCGACAACATACCGCGGTGTACCCAGGGCAACGCCAAGCCCTTTACGTTGTCCAATGGTAAAGAAGGGTGACCCAGGATGTCTTCCCAGAATGTTTCCCTGTGTGTCCTTAAGAAGGCCCGGCGTTATCCGGCTTCCGAATCTTTCAGATAAAAGGGAGCGGTAATTGTTGTTAATGACAAAACAGACGTCCTGGCTTTCAGGTTTATCCTTGGTCTTTAAATTTAAGTTCCTGGCGACTTTCCGAACTGCTTCTTTGGTTGTCGTACCCAAAGGAAAGATAGTTCTTAAGAGCTGGTCCTGATTTAATGAGAACAATACGTAGGATTGATCCTTGCGGGAATCCGTACCCTTTTTCAGAAGATACCGGTTATTTGGCTTTTCAACCTTTGCATAGTGCCCGGTTGCAATAAAATCAGCATTCAGCATTTTCGCAAAATCCAGCAATCTGCCAAATTTGAGATCCTGATTGCAGAGGATGCACGGATTTGGGGTTCTGCCATCGAGGTATTCCGTGCAAAAGGTATTAATAATGCGGTCAAAGGCGTCTTTAAAGTTTAGTACATGGAATTGAATACCGAGCAGATCTGCCACGGCACGGGCATCATGTGCATCTTCCAGGCTGCAGCAGACCTTTGTCTTGGTTATCGTATCGAGCTTATCAATACCCAAACGCATAAACAGGCCAACGACTTCATATCCCTGTTCAACCAGAAAATGTGCGGCAACACTGCTATCAACACCGCCACTCATGGCAATAACAACTTTCGTCTTCATACTATAAAAAACCTTTTTCGCTACGTTGTGATTTCGGTGTCACGGTTTCTGTTGTAATCAAAGTTTAAGTGGTACGGGGGTGAAAGAGGTTAAAAATATAATGAACAGAATTATCCCTAGGATCTTGCGTTTGCGGTCGAGGTGGGTAATCTCGTCGATGGGTGCTGGATGTCTGAAGCCAAAGATAAGGAGCAAAATGGCAAAGACCATCCAACCGGGGTATAAAAGGATCGCTATTATGCAAAAGATAAAAATGCCAATGCGGTAAACAATTGCACTCTTTTTACCCAACAATGCATACACGATGTGTCCGCCGTCTAGCTGTCCAATCGGCAGGAGATTTAGTGCGGTGACAAATAATCCTGCCCAGCCCGCAAAGGCGACAGGATGGAGATAGATATCCATTCCATCGGGTAACTGGCCAAATATCAGCTTGGATATACATGAAAACAGGATTGGTTCTCCAAGTCCCAGATAATCAGAGGTATCACTGGGTACGGGGCGTACGTCCGAGAGATTTAAGCCGATAATAATAGCAGGAATAGAAAAGAAGAGTCCCATAAGCGGACCGGCAGCACCGATATCAAACAAAGCCTTCTTGTCTGGTATAAGCCCCTTCATTTTGATCACAGCGCCAAAGGTGCCGAAAGGTGGAAGAGGAAGGGGGAGAAAATAGGGCATCGTAGCGGCAACACGATACTTTCTGCACATGAAAAAGTGTCCCAGTTCGTGGGAAAGCAGAATCGTCATGATGGTAACTGAATACCAAAGACCATTAACATAATACGTGGTCAAAAACGTTGCAATAAAGAGCAATACATGGATGCGCGCTTTGCTAAAGAAATTTTCTGAAGTAACTTGTTCCATAACGTAATGATGTTATCAAAAAAAACCCCCAAATTCAATTGGATTTGCGTGTCCGGCGGAACAATTGCCGGATATGTCTTATGCTGATACATCCTTTCCTTATGTAGTAGTCAGTGTCCGTACAAATATTTTCTGTGTCATCGTGGAAACGAGTGGGTAAAATTTAGGGGGAAAAGGTTGTAATGAGGCATAAAGGAAGGTGAAAGTGAATTGAAGAGGATGAAAAAAAGATGGCAAGATACGACGACAGGAAAAAAGAAGCGGCTCCCGGACGAACATCATTTTCCCCAGGTTTCGTTCGAAGACAGAGACACAGGGGATATTTGGCGATGCAAAGACACGTGTTATCCGACTTGTTCGGACTCAAAAAAACGGTGTTCGGTTGTTGTGGTGAGATGCACTCTAGCTATTAAAACAAGAAGGTCCAGTGGGTACGAGACTTATCCTGTGCAGAGATGCGGGAAGGTCGGGTTAACCCAGAGTCCCGCTGTCGGTTGAAAACGCTGTTAGCTGTTTATTGCGCCAATCTGAGAAGGGCAATGGCTACCTATGAATCAACTTGCTTACCAGCTCTTTTAACGGCGAGGATTGCTTTGCGATGTTGTTTGAGGAAAGACGAACCGTAAGCCGGCCTGAAAATGGCTTTTCTGGCTACTCGTTACGTTGAGCACAGAATTCCAAATAATCGTCAACGGAATCTTGGAATGCTTTTTTAGCTCTTCAACGGACTTGCCTTGAAAAGTAATTACGCCACAGATGCTGACAACTTCACCGTGGAAGAAATTGGCCTCTGAGCCAAACTCGACCCGAGACACATAACCCCTTATACTGCATCATGGTTCAACTCCTGTTCCTATTAAAAACCGACGCATCGGGACGACTGTGCCTTTGTCAGTTTCTTTTCTGGGAAGCAGGCGATGGAATACCGCTCGTACATTATTAAGTACATTCGCACTCGCGAACCTCATCTATCACTAATCTCAGCACCGCATGAAATTCGCAAGCTTTCAATGCCCTTCCAGAGAATATTGGAATGAACTGGAGTCTCAAAGATTGTATGTAACGTTTTAGGAAGCTTAGGCTTCGTTTCTTGGCGACTGGAGTGATAATGTGGGAGCAAGGCGGATCAGCAATATACCGTGTTGTGCAATTTCAGCACGGACAAACTACGTTTGTCCGTGCCATTGCAATTATTTTATTTATGCCCATGATTCTTCCTGGCATTACTGACTCTGCGCTGGAGACCATGCTGCCTGATGCTTGAGCAGTTTCCATCTCCTCTGGATTTCTGTCTCCGCCTGCTTCATAAGCGCTGCGGCAACCTCAGGATTGCTTGCCTTTAGTGCCCGGTAGCGATTTTCATGATAAGCATATTCTTCAAAGGGAACGGACGGGTCTTTGCTGTCCAGAACCAACGGGCTTTTCCCCTGGGCCTCGAGCTGAGGATTATACCGGTAGAGAGGCCAGTAGCCGCTCGCTACGGCATTCTTCTGTTGCTCGATACCCCTGCTCATGTCGATACCATGCGCAATACATACCGAATAAGCAACAATGAGCGCAGGGCCGTTATAGGCCTCTGCCTCCGTAATCGCCCTGACGGTCTGCGCAAGATTTGCACCGAAAGCTATCTGGGCAACATATACTTTACCATAGGTGGCTATCATCAAGCCGATATTTTTTTTAGGAGTTCTCTTTCCGCCCGCTGCAAACTGGGCAATTGCCCCCAGTGGTGTAGCCTTGGACATCTGCCCGCCGGTATTCGAATAAACCTCGGTATCCATAATAAGGAGCTTTATGTTTTCACCTGATGCCAGTACATGATCAACCCCGCCATATCCAATATCATAACCCCACCCATCACCACCAATCGACCATACCGATTTCTTCACCAGGTAATCAGCAAGGGAGAGGAGGTTTTTTGCATCAGGTGCGGCATCCTTTGATAACCTTTTTTTCAGCTCTTCTACACACACCCTCTGTTTGTCAATCCCTTCCTGGGTAGACTGGTCGGCATTTTTCAATGACTCAAAAAGTTCTTTTGCATCCGCATACCCAGGGGTCTTGGCCAGCTTATCCAGTAATTCCACTGCCTGTGAGTGAAATTTGTCCACGGTCTGTCTCATGCCGAGACCAAATTCAGCCGTATCCTCAAAAAGAGAATTTGACCACGCAGGTCCGCGCCCGTCGGCCCTTTTGGTATAAGGTGTTGTTGGTAAATTGCCGCCATAAATAGAGGAGCAGCCGGTGGCGTTGGCAATAATCAAGCGGTCGCCAAACAACTGGGTAAGCAACTTTATGTAGGGAGTCTCACCGCAACCCGGACAGGCACTGTGATACTCAAAGAGCGGCTTTACAAACTGGCTCCCCTTTACGGAATTGGCATTAAACTTCGAAGTGTCCGTTTCGGGAAGATTGAGAAAGAATGCATAATTCTCTGCCTCTATCTGGCGAAGCGGCTCCTGAAGCTTCATATTAATAGCCTTGACACCAGGAATCTTGTTCCCCTGCGCATCCTTCTTTTGGCCTGGGCAGTTAAACACACAGGAACCGCATCCGGTACAATCTTCCGGCGCTACCTGAACGGTAAACTTGAGCCCTTTCAGTTCTTTTCCTGTTGCGTCAACTGATTTGAAATTTTGAGGTGCACCCAGTAATGATGCGGAATCATACGCTTTTATCCGGATTGTTGCATGAGGACAGACAAATGAGCATTGACCGCATTGAATACAGGCATCAGGCTCCCATTCGGGGATATGCACCCCGATATTTCTCTTTTCATACTGTGTCGTCCCGGTTGGCCAGGTGCCATCTGCAGGTATAGCAGAAACGGGCAGGCTATCTCCTTTGTTGGCAACCATCTTTGCCGTTACCTTCTTAACAAAATCAGGTGCATCTTCAGGCACCGGAGGTCGCATCCTGATCTTGCTGGTAATCTTATCGGGCACTTTTACCTCTACAATGTTCTGAAGCGCCTTGTCTACTGAGGCATAGTTCATCTTCACTACGTCCTCACCTTTTTTGATATACGTTTTTTTGAGTTCCGCCTTAATTGCCTCAATGGCCTCTTCCTTAGGAATAATGCCTGAAATAACAAAGAAGGCGGTCTGCATGATGGTATTAATCCTTGAACCCAACCCGATCTCTTCGGCGAGAGCGATAGCGTTAATAATATAGAACTTCATTTTCTTTGCGATAAGCTGTTCCTGCACCTCAATCGGCAGACTGTCCCACACTTCATCTTTATTGTGAGAGGTAGTAAGTAAAAATGTTGCGCCTTCCTCCGCACTGGATAACATGTCGAATTTTTCAAGAAATGAAGGATTGTGACAGGCTATGAAATCTGCCTTCGAAACAAGATAGGGATTGAGTATCTTGTCCTTTCCAAAGCGCAGATGGGATACCGTTGTTGAACCCGATTTTTTTGAGTCATACACAAAGTAACCCTGCGCATAATTATCCGTTTCAGAGCCGATAATCTTAATTGTGTTTTTATTTGCACCAACGGTGCCATCCGCACCCAGCCCGTAAAACAGCGCCCGGTATGCCCCCTTCCCTTCTATCGTAAAGGATTCGTCGTAAGCAAGGCTGGTGCCCGTGACATCATCATTGATACCAATGGTAAAGTGGTTCTTTGGTTTGTCCTGTGTAATATTGTCAAACACGGCCTTCACCATCGCAGGGGTAAAATCCTTTGAACCGAGCCCATAACGGCCTCCGACCACCACCGGATAATCCTTAAATTTTGCTATGCCTTTATCCATTGCTTCGCCGATGGCCGTTCTCACATCAAGGTATAAGGGTTCACCAATAGCGCCGGGTTCCTTGGTGCGATCAAGGGCGGCAATTGCTTTTACACTAGCCGGTAAACTATCAGCAAAGGCAGCTACATCAAATGGCCGGTAAAGTCTCACCTGAACGAGCCCCAGTTTTTCTCCCTTCGCATTGAGATTCTGGATGGTATTGAGTACCGTCTCTCCGGCTGAGCCCATAATGATAATAACGCGTTCCGCATTGGGTGCACCAGAATACTCAAAGAGTTTGTACTGACGTCCGGTAATCTTTGCGAACTTGTTCATTGCCTTCTGCACAATAGCCGGAGTTGCTTGATAATATTTGTTAACCGTTTCCCGACCCTGGAAATATACATCCGGGTTCTGCGAGGTGCCGCGGATATTGGGGTTGTCTGGGGTAAGCCCCCTCTTGCGGTGGGCTATAACAAGCTCATAATCAATCATCGCCCGCATATCATCGAAGGAAACCTCTTCAATCTTTTGTACCTCGTGAGACGTCCTGAAACCGTCGAAGAAGTGCATAAATGGTATTCTGGATTCGAGGGCAGACGCCTGGGCAATTAAGGCGAAGTCCATCGCCTCCTGCACGTTTTTTGAGCATAGCATGGCAAAGCCTGTGGATCGCGCAGTCATGACGTCTGAATGATCGCCAAATATGGATAGTCCCTGACATGCCAGGGAACGGGCGGTTATATGAAATACCGTTGGGGCAAGTTCTCCGGCAATCTTGAACATGTTCGGAAGGAGCAACAAAAGCCCCTGAGAACAGGAAATAGTGGTTGCCAGTGCGCCTGTTGTCAGTGACCCGTGCACGGCGCCTGCAACGCCTGCCTCCGATTGCATCTGACTTACCTTCGGCACCGAACTCCATATATTTACCTGCCCGGCAGCCGACTTTGCATCGCAGATTTCCGCAATAGGCGAAGAAGGAGTTATGGGGTAAATTGTAATAATTTCATTTGTGGCGTGCACCACATGTGCACACGCCGTACAACCATCAACCGTTATCATTTTACGACTCATACATTCTCCTTGTTGGTCTTGGTGTTGAGAAAAAACCTGACGCGGCCATACCGCAACCCAATCCCTTTCCTAGTAAGGGATGTGTAAAAAACTCAGCAAAGAAAGATTTTATATGATTTTTTCGTCTCAAATCGTAATTTAATTGTATAGAAATTTTCATTTTATTTAAGCGAGTTACCGGGTGGCACTAACAAACGTCGTTTGTCAGTGTGATATATTCCAAATCCGTGTGTATATTCAAACAACATGGACAAACTAGCTTGCTGTTTGGCTGATCCTTCGGCAGGCTCAGAATGTAGCGCCGTGCATGATGGGTCTGACGAACCATCACGACGAAGTCCATACCACCTTGTACCCGAAGACATAACTTGTGATCCGTAAACTTGCTATCTATTTTCATTGTACCCTAGTGTCTCTGTGGTAAATACAAATGATATTCATTTAACATACATTATTTTTCCCACATTGTCGAGGAAATATATTTTCTATGTAAAAACTCGACCACAAAACGACGTCCATATTATGGTTCACAAAGTTAACTCCTATCTTTGTAAAAGGTTAAAATTAAAACGGAAACATTTTTAATGTTGACTTCAAAAAGACATGAACGTATAATGTTCTTCCTTTGGATTTTTCCTGGAGAAGAATTTCTGTAAAAGGATACGTCGATGTATATTATTCTTGGATACGATGAAATCGCCCATGCTCTGGCCAGAAATTTAAGCAGGTCTGGCGAGGAAACCCTGGTGGTTGGCAATGACGAGGCTGTTTTTGCGGGCTTAAAAGAACCCAATCTGCGCACCGTGGTTGCCGATATTCATACCGTAGACTTTGGTTCGTTACCGATGAAAAATGCCATTGCCCTTATCCTTCTTCAGAAAACGTACGATGACAATTTGATCTTAGCAAACCGTATCAGGAAGTTATTTCCGGATAAATTTATCTTATCGCGCGCAACCGATGATACAGAGGATGCTGAATTATTAAAGAACGGTACAGATCGTACCGTGCAAACCGTTAGGATTATTGCCAATGCATTACAGAACGAGCTAGAAACTGCAAAGCTGAAAAGGTCTGTTTTCCGTTTAGTAAGTGTTATTCAGGCGGCAAAGAGCAAAGGACTGGCTATTTTTTTGCAGGATAATCCGGATCCCGACGCCATTGCCTCTGGATTTGCACTTAAACGAATTGCTGAAAAATATAATATTAAATCCAATATTTATTACGGTGGAAATATCGGTCATCAGCAAAATAAGACCCTCGTCAATTTGTTGGAAACTGATCTGATTCGGTTAAAAACCACGGATGAGGTGCTGAAAATAATTAATGCAGCGGATAAGGTAGCATTAATAGAAGCGTCTATTCCTTCAAAAAATAATATATTGCCAATAGATACGATTCTTCACATTATCATTGACCATCATCAAACGGACTTTAGCCTTGTTAAAGGTGAGTTTGTTGAAATTTTACCCCATATTGGCGCCACGTCTACAATCATGACACGGTATTTGAGGCATCTGAATATTGTTCCTGATCCACCCCTTGCCACGGCCCTTCGTTATGGAATACGGGTAGACACAGGAGGTTTTACCAGGAATACAACCACGGAAGATCTCGACGCAGCGGCTTACCTCTCGCCTTTACTGGATACGGCGCTCTTAAATCAGATCGAAAATCCTCCCATGAGCGCAGAAACCATGGATATCATCGGAAAGATTATACGAAACCGTGAAATACGGGGTTCGTATCTGATATCTTTTGCAGAATTTATAACTGACCGAGACGCATTACCGCAGGCGGCTGAATTGATGTTGCAAATGGAGGGCGTATCTACCGTTCTCGTTTTTGGTATCGACAAGGATAAAGTCCAGCTATCGGCGCGAAGTGTAGATTCAAGGATCAATCTCGCATTTTTATTACAAAAGGCTTTTGGATTTATGAATGCAGGTGGGCATGCCAACATGGCGGCAGGAAGTATCGACTTGGGGATTTTTGGAGACGTGAACGATAAGAAATCACTTTCAAGAATTACACTTGATGCGGTAAGAAAAAAGTTTTTTTCTGCGGCAGGAATAGACATAGAAAAACGGGAAATACCCGACGACTTAGAATTAATGGTCGGCAACAGCATTAAGGATTAATCGTAATAACTATTTGAAAAATTAAGGAGGGGCATTATGAGGAAAGGGTTTTGGGTGTTAGGTTTAATAAGTCTTACCATTTTTTTAAGTTCTTGTGTTACCACAGAAACACAAGTCAAGGAAACACCACAAGTAAAAGCGGAGACTCTGAAAGAGACCAAAAGACCGCAGGCAATACCAATACCTACTCCAGAAAAAACTGTTGCCCCTGAAACTCAAGTAACAAAACCGGAAATCACTCTGATGTCCAAGCCAACAGTGTCAGAGACGCCGGTAGCACCTGAAGCTCCTGTGACACCGGCTGTAGTGTCCGAGGCTCCACCAGTATCTGAAATTCCTGAAGCGCCAAAGGCACCGGCGTTACCGGAAGTACCGGCTGAACCAGAGGCACCAGCAATGCCGGAGGTCCCAGCGGTGCCTGAAGCAGCAAAGGCACCGGAAGTACCGGCAGTACCTGAAGCTCCAGCAATACCAGAGGTCCCAGCAGTACCTGAAGCAGCAAAGGCACCGGCATTACCGGAAGTACCGGCAGTACCAGAAGCTCCAGCAATGCCAGAGGTACCAGCGGTACCTGAAGCACCAAAAGCCCCAGTTGTACCAGAAATTCAAGCTGCACCAGAGGCTCCACATGCCGCTGCCCCGGAAATACCATCAGTAAAACCTCAGGAAGAAAAAACAGAAGCATTATCGCAGGAAAAAAAGGAATCTATGGCTGAAACACTGCACAAATGTGCAACTTGTAATAAGGAAGTTGGGGAAGGACATATTTGTGGTGTTACCACATATTGTCAGCAATGTAAAGAGGAAGTGGGCAGTGGTCACATTTGTGATTTAACGTACTTTTGTAAGGATTGCAAAAAAGAGGTGGGGGACGGACATATCTGCGGAGTAACTACTTTTTGTTCAACGTGTGAAGAAGAAGTAGGTCCAGGTCATATCTGTGATATTACTTACTTCTGTTACGATTGCGAGAAAGAGGTGGGAGATGAACATATTTGTGGTGTAACTCATTTTTGTCCTATCTGCAAAGCAGAAGTTGGAGCAGGGCATGAATGCGGAAAGACGTATTTCTGCTTTGATTGCGAGAAGGAGGTTCCCAAAGACCATCAGCATGAACCGTCGGAAAAGTAATCGTCCAATATCAGCATTTGCAGAATGTAATTTTTGCAAAGTTCTTTGAAGTTATTGTGACAGTAGATAGCAGCGAAAGATATGCAATTAACTCTGCGAGGGTGCCAGAAAAGAGTATGTTTCCTGATTTGAAAGGATTGGTTTTATAACGGATTTATTGTATGTTCTTTAATACGGCAGGCAAAAGTTGTCCTGTTGCCTGCCGTAGGTCAAAGCCCTTATAATAGCACTGACAATAACTGTATGTGACTCCCTTCTGGGCGAAGTAGGATGTCGTGTTTACGAAGAAGAGATTTCTAACTTTGCCATCGGCTTAAGGTTCTGTGAAGCGTTGGAATATTTTGCTATTTGCAAAAGGTACAACGGTACATGGTATTTTATAATTCATTTATCATCAAAATGTTATAAATATTTTACCGTTGTTAGTTATTTCAAAAAATTAAGTAAACAGTCTCTCTTTCTTAATAAAACATTGCTTTTTGATTTAAATTGAAACCGGACAATACCGATGATGATTCGAAATAATAATTTTATCCGCGACGTTAAACGATCGTGTGGTTAAAACTGATCTAATAATTCCTTTTTCTTTTCTGTGTAATCTGTTTCCGTGATAAGCCCTTCGGTTTTGAGATCTTTTATCTCCTGTAACTGTTCCTTTATGCCCAGATTTCCCATGGCCTCTCTGAGTATTTTAGCCTTTTTGTAGTCGTAATCTTCTGCGGAAATAATTCCCTCATCAACCATTTCACGCAAGAGCATCAGCTTATTTTTTATTTTACTTTCCTGACGGTTTTCTTTTATAAGGATTGATGGATTCGGTGCGTGCGTTTCGCCAGTACCACCCATTTTTTCTTCCAATTTTTTTAGGCGAGTATCCAGTTCAGACGTTCCCACCTTGATCTTTTCATCAATCGTTCCTGTCCGTTGTATTACAGGCTGCTGGTAGATTTTATCCGACAGATCAATAACCAACCAGTTTTCATGATTTGATTCTAATCGTTGTCCGGCTGCGGGAATCAGCTTCCAAAAGCGACTACGCTTTATTTGAGCAGGGTTTTCTTTTTTTGTTGTATATTGTTTCTTCTCCGACATAGTATCATTATACGTTTGCAGCATATGAACTCGGCTAAAGGCTATGTTGAGGCTATGATCTAAAATAAATGCGATACAGTAATTTTGCTGGTCCGTTAAAAGTAAACGCTCTGAATAGGATGAAATAGCAATAACCTGGGAAGGTGTTGCTACGGAAAATGCCTGTATAATCAACGGAACTAATTTTCGTATCTCATCATCCTGAAAAACGCGCAAGGCACCTTTCTTCTTTAATAGCCCTTTTTCTTCAAAATAAATATTGGATAATGCATTCGTGATAACATTCTCCTGGAATTTATACGGATGATCACATTGAATGTAGCGGCCATTTTTCTTCACCTTTAACTCTTCGTGCTTTACAATAATCTGGCCGTCGGTGTAGGTATCAGCATGGGTCTCGTGAAACTCTCGCACATATATCATGCAGATAATTCCTATAAGAAGGATGGTCTGCTTCCATCGGCAATTATTAATTAACTGCATAGCTATCTGCAACAATCTATGGGTCCTTTTATCCAATGATTTCTACGGATTCAGAAAGATAGCATATTTCGATCAGTTCTATCTTTAAGTCTTTACTAATTCCCTTCGCATTATCCTTTGGAATAACTGCTCTTTTAAACCCCAGTCGTTGTGCCTCTTTCAGCCGGATTTCCATCTGACTTACACTGCGAACCTCTCCGCCCAGACCTATCTCTCCAACAAATACCGTGTCCGTTGGAATCGCCTTTTCTTTAAAACTCGATGCAATAGTCATCGCAATACCCAAGTCTGCAGCGGGTTCGTCTACCTGTACACCACCTACAATATTCACAAATACATCCTGCCCTCCCAGCCTTAACCCTATCCGTTTTTCCAGAATAGCAAGGATCATGGAGACCCGATTGTAGTCAACCCCGCTTACCTTCCGCTCAGGCATGCCAAAATTTGCACGTGCCACCAGCGCCTGTATCTCAACAAGCAAGGCACGCGTGCCTTCCATGCAGGAGATAATAGTAGATCCTGCACTAACCCTTCTGCCTAGAGAAATGAATATCTCCGATGGGTTGTCTACGGGTTGCAAGCCATTTTTTCTCATCTCAAAAATTCCGATTTCATCGGTAGAACCAAACCGATTTTTAACTACCCGCAGGATACGATAATACTGGAATTTTTCCCCTTCAAAATATAAAACGGTATCTGCCATATGTTCCAGCACTTTGGGTCCGGCGATAATGCCCTGTTTGGTTACGTGGCCTACCAGGAAAATCGCAGATCCTGTGGACTTAGCGATTGAAATGAGATCGTTCGCACATTGCCGTACCTGTGCAACTGTACCAGGGGCCGAATCCAATTGAGGTTTATATATCATTTGAATGGAATCAATCACTACAAGGGCAGGACGGGAGTTATGAATATTTTCCAGGATGAACTCGAGATTCGTTTCAGCAACAACCAGCAAATTTTCTGACAAAATGGATAGCCGTTCAGCGCGCAGTTTTGTTTGTGCCACGGACTCTTCGCCGGTTACATAAAGGGTTATGTACCCTTTCTGACTAATGAGCTGACAAACCTGTAACAGAAGGGTAGATTTCCCTATTCCAGGCGTTCCTCCAATCAATACTGCGGAACCATTAATCAGTCCACCGCCCAAAATCCTATCAAACTCTTTCATCCCCGTTTCAATACAGGGGCATTCTTTTAATTTTACATTCGTTATCGGTTGTGGCAATTCCCGATGGAGCACAACTGATCTGTAGGCGGAACCGGGAGGAGTGGTAATTTCTTCGATAGTTGAGTCCCATTCTCCGCAACCACCACAACGTCCGACCCATTTCAGGCTTTTCCAGCCACAATGCTGACAGACATAAACCGCACCTGTTTTTGTCATATTGGTGTAAAAAAAATGTTAGAGAAACAAAAAAGGGAAGAGCTTTACTCTCCCCTTTTTTATTTCACTTTACAACCCGTTTCATTCACAGACTGCTTTCTGCATTCGTCAACGCAGGTTCCTGGGTTTCAAGTACCTCATCAAAAACCAGTTTGCCATCATGAACCCTAGCCTTTACATGCTTCTTTCCCTCAAATCTGCCCTGGAGAATCTCCTCAGAAAGCGGGTCCTCCAAATAACTTTCAATTGCTCTTCGAAGCGGACGTGCACCAAAATTTTGATTGTATCCTTTTTCTATCAAGAAATCTAATACCTCATCCGTCAAGGTAACACTGATATTGTAATTTTCCAGCCTCTTCCTAACGCCCTTTAATTCAATTTCTATGATCCGTTTCAAATCCTCTTTCGTCAGGGGTTTAAAAACGATAATATTGTCTACCCGGTTTATGAATTCCGGACGGAAATGTTTGTCGACTTCTTTCTTTAATTGCTCTTTCATCATTTCATAGGTGTGCTCGTCGGTCACTTTTTTGAAACCCAAAGATGCCTGATTCTTAATTACATCGGCGCCAATATTTGACGTCATAATGATGACCACGTTGCGAAAATCTATGTGACGTCCGAAACTATCCGTCAGTTTTCCATCCTCCATAATTTGTAACAGCATATTGAATACGTCCGGATGGGCCTTCTCAATTTCATCCAGCAAAACAACGGCATAAGGTCGGCGGCGAATCTTTTCCGTGAGTTGCCCTCCCTCATCATAGCCAACATAGCCTGGAGGCGCACCGATCAAACGTGAAATGTTATGTTTTTCCATGTATTCTGACATATCGATCTGGATGAGAGCCTCTTCTTCCCCAAATAAAAACTTCGCTAAAGATCTTGCAAGGTGAGTCTTGCCGACACCCGACGGTCCCACAAATATGAAAGAGGCAACAGGACGGTTTGGATTCTTCAACCCGGCGCGAGAGCGGCGTATAGCTTTCGCTACTGCCTTCGTCGCCTCCTCCTGGCTTATCACCATTTTATGGAGTTCTTCTTCCATCCGGAGCAACCGTTTGGCTTCCGCAGATTCTATACGCGTCATAGGAATTCCTGTCATTTTAGAAACAACTTCAGCAACGATTTCACTATCCACCACACCCTCGACTTCGGCTCTTGTTTCCCGCCATTCTTTTTCAATGGTTTCCTTTTTCTTTTTTAGCTTATCGGCTTTATCCCGCAAACGGGCAGCCCTTTCAAAATCCTGGATTGCAACGGATTCATCTTTGTCCTTTTCCAGTTTATTAATTTCTTCCTCTATATGACGCAAATCGGGCGGCTGGGTCGTCGCCTTCAGTCGTACCCGTGCGCATGCTTCGTCGAGTACATCAATTGCCTTATCCGGAAGGTATCTTCCCGTGATATATCGAATGGACAACTCGGCTGCAGACTCTAATGCGTCATCCATAATTTGAACCTTATGATGCGCTTCATAGCGATCACGAAGTCCTTTTAATATTTCAATAGTTTCTTCCTTTGTTGGGGGTTCAACAACGATGGTTTGAAATCGTCTTTCTAAGGCACCATCTTTTTCAATATATTTTCTGTATTCATCCAGAGTGGTGGCGCCAACGCACTGTATTTCTCCCCGTGACAGCGCTGGTTTTAATACATTGGAAGCATCAATGGCGCCTTCTGCGCCACCTGCCCCAACCAAGGTATGGAGTTCATCAATAAAAAGGATGATGTTTTTTGCCCTTTTTACTTCTGACATTACAGCTTTAATCCGCTCTTCAAACTGTCCTCGGTACTTCGTGCCTGCAACCATCATGGCAAGGTCTAAGGCTACGATCCGTCGATCACGCAATAGTTCAGGAATATTTCCCTGAACAACAGCCTGCGCAAGACCCTCAACGATGGCGGTCTTTCCGACGCCTGCTTCGCCCAACAATACGGGATTATTTTTTGTCCTGCGGCACAGAACCTGGATCACCCGTTCAATCACATCCTGTCGGCCGATAACGGGATCGAGTTCGTGTTCGCGGGCTTGCTGGGTAAGGTCACGACCAAAAGAATCCAATGCAGGCGTTTTTGACTTCCCCTTCTTTTCTTCTTTTTCTTGGGTCATGCCACCCTGAACCGACTCAGAACCCAAGAGACCAATAACCTCTTCCCGGACATCCTCGAGTTTTACTCCCAGATTAAGCAACACCTGCGCAGCGACACCTTCCTGCTCTCTCAACAACCCAAGCAATAAGTGCTCAGTTCCAATATAATTATGCCCCAATGCCCGCGCCTCTTCCATTGCATATTCCAGCACTTTTTTCACGCGTGGGGTAAAGGGTAGCTGTCCCACGGAAACCAGGTCAGACCCGCTTTGAACAATTTTTTCCACTTCCAAACGGATCTTTTTTAGCTCGATATCCAGATTTTGTAAAACATTAGCTGCAACCCCGCTTCCTTCTTTCACCAGGCCTAACAAAATGTGCTCCGTTCCAATATATTCGTGATTAAACCGCCTGGCCTCTTCTCGTGCAAGCGCCATAACCTTTCTGGCGCGGTCAGTAAAACGATCAAACATAAATGCACCTATCCTTTCAAGCTTTATATCATTTCCAGGCGTTTTCTTACATATGCTGCGCGAATAACATTTCTTTGTTGGGAAGTAAGCTCGCGCCCTTCTAACTTTTGTAAATGCCCCGGTAATGTGAGAATGAAAAGCTCATTTAAAGTTTTCATTTCAATATCGTTAATTATTCCCAGATTAACTCCCATGCGAACCTGCGACAATAGATGCATGATTTCTTCTGAAGAAATTATCCTCGCTACCTTAAGCATCCCGTATGACCGCCATATGCGATCCTCTAGTTGTTCGCGGCT
Source organism: Candidatus Brocadia sapporoensis (assembly GCF_001753675.2). Lineage (GTDB taxonomy): Bacteria > Planctomycetota > Brocadiia > Brocadiales > Brocadiaceae > Brocadia > Brocadia sapporoensis. Next base: position 19,231 of record NZ_MJUW02000024.1, read on the forward strand.
CTCGGAAATCAAGGCTTTTCTTGCCATCCGTTCATAACTCGTAATCCTGGGAATTACCCCTTCGATAATTTCAATAATTTCCGTCTCGGACTTGCCGAGGGTAAACTGGTTTGATATCTGATATAAATCTCCGGAAACCTGAGTCCCCTCACCATATAAACCCCGCACGATCAGACCAAGCTTCATAACCGCATTGAAGACTTTTTCGATATGATGCGTCATTCCTAACGCTGGTAAATGCATCATAACGGACGCCCTCATTCCTGTGCCAACATTAGTAGGACAGGCTGTCAAGTAACCAAAACGCGATGAATAGGCATAATTCAATCTTTTCTCTAATTTATTATCAACCTCGTCGATCGTCTTCCATGCTTCTTTGAGTTCAAACCCTGAACGAATTACCTGTATTCGCAGATGATCTTCTTCGTTTACCATCAGACTAATAGTCTCTGATTTTCCAAAAGCCACACCTCTTTCACCTTCTCCTCCGGCGTGTTCCCGGCTAATAAGATGACGTTCTACAAGAAAAAGCCTGTCTACAGGGTCAATGTCCGCAAGATTTATATACCGGAGATCCGACGTAATTTCAGCTTCCTTAATTTTATTCCTTACAATTTCTTCCAGCTCTCTTTTTTGTTTTACATTAGCCCTTGAAAGAAAAGGGAATCGCGCCACATTTCTCGCAAGACGAATTCGGCTGCTGATAACAATATCCGATTCAGCCCCTGTGCCTCTAAGCCATTCTCCGGTATTATCCGCCAGGTCGCTAATCTTCATTGGTATCGCCTGAAAGTTCATAAATCCTATCCCGTAGCTCGGCAGCCTTTTCGTAATCTTCTTTTTCCACAGCTTTGTTCAGTTCATTTCGTAACTGCATAAGCTCATTCTTTTTGATCAATTCTTTTCCGGCCATTGATGGCACTTTTCCCACATGCTGGGTGCTCCCGTGCATCTTTTCTAACAAGGGAATCAATCCTTTTCTAAAAATCGTATAATCCATAGGGCAACCCAGTCGCCCGTGAGAGCGAAATTCTAAATAGGACAGTCCACATACCGGACAAACAATCTTGGACATTTCATTAATTTCTGGGGCAACCTGATTAATGAGACTTGTCAGAATTTCGGTAGGAGAAGGTATTTTGGCAAGCTGTTTGTTGATACCCTGTGCACAGTCTTCGCAGAGATGCCGTTCTTTTTTTGCAGTGCCAACAATCTCTGTTAAATGCACCGTTGCGTGCTTTTTATTACAAGATTCACATTTCATTCTTTGTATATCCTGATTGAATCTTAAATGCTAGTTCTCAATTTATTCTTTTTCCCATTTTAACACATCTATAACTTTTCCTAAAGAACTTTTTTCTGATGCAATCTCTTCCCGAATCCTATTTTCCTTTTCCAGACAGTCCATGCCATAATTAATCCAGACATCGGCTGACGACTGAGGAATTACCATTAATCCATCATCGTCGCCCAGAATCCAGTCTCCCGGATTGACTCGAATTCCTGATACATAAACTGGAATATTAATTTCTCCAAACCCTTTGGGTTCACCGGCGGTCGGCATTATCATTTTTGTAAAGGCAGGAAATTTTAATTTTCTAATCTCTGCCACATCCCGCATTGCTCCCCAAACCACAACACCACTGATCTTTTTTTGCATTGCGCTATGGGTTGCCAATTCTCCCCATACTGCAGGGCCTACACCTCCCGCATCAACAACAATCACATCTCCTTCTTTTGCAACATCTATTGCTTCAACGGGTTTTGCCCAATCACCAGGATATGTCCGAACCGTAACAGCATTCCCGATGATTTTGATATTTTGGTAGAGCGGATATAATTCGGTAATACCTTTTGCGCGATGACTGCCATCAGAAACGTTTGCCGTAGAAAGTTTCTCAAGGGCTTGACGTACTCCTTCATGCGTCGCCCTTTTAAAAAATGTTGTGGGAATCTTTTGGTTTTCCCGAATGGAGCGCTTGATACTTTCTGCTGCAGCCTTTACATTCTCCGATTTGGTGATGTACCCGCCAACAATGATGATGCTTGCCCCGGCATTTACAGCGTCCACCGCATTTTCAGAAGTTATACCACCTGCCACAGCAATAGGTATTCTTATTTTGTCGGAAATGCGGCGCAAGCTGTTGAACGGTGTTTTTCCATACATTTGATCATCTATTGCAGCATGAACTCCAACATAGGTTGCTCCCCATTTCTCTATAGCAACAGCACGATCCTCAATGTTAAAATCATTTATACAATCCACGCATATTTTTATACCATAGTTTTTTCCTGCTTCGATACACTCCTTGATAGTTGAATCCGGGGCATCCGCCATAACAACGGCAATATCAGCACCTGCCTTGGCAGCCATTTCCATCTCTGCACGACCGGCGTCCATGGTTTTCATGTCAGCAATCAATGTCGTCCTGGGGAACAACTTTCGAAAATGACGTATTGCGTTCATTCCCTCGCTTTTGATGAGTGGCGTGCCAATCTCCAGCCAATCTGCCCCACCATCAAGCGATTCCCTGGCAACGTTGATTGCTCTGTGAAGGTCGACAAAATCAAGGGCTACCTGTAATATTATCGCCATACGTATATACTCAGATTATTAAAGAACTACTACTCGAAATACGAAGCGCCACAACGGTCTGATTCCCAAGTCGTAACTTTTTCTACCTTTACTCCGTTTGGGAGACCATGCCGCAATTCTCCATACAGTATTTTAGATAGATTTTCGGTAGTGGGGTTTACCTCTGCAAAATCTGCGAGTTCATTTAAATAAACGTGATCAAACCTGTTCATGATTTCCCCAATAATCCTTTTTGCATCTCTAAAATCCATAACCATACCTGATTTATCTAGCTTTTCCGACCTCAATATAACCTGTACCTTCCAATTGTGACCATGAAGCCTTTCGCATTGGCCTTTATACTCCCGTAAATTATGCGCTGCAGCAAAATCGGTTTCAATTATAAGTTCGAACATGTATTAATAAGTTACAAAATGTCAGATTTCCGCGATTTTTCAGTTACTTTACAAAGAAGTGATAAGAAAATCTTATCATTCACAAAAATAAAAGTCAAGGGATTTCTAATTGTTTATTTTGACTTAAACACTCGTTGCTACAAAACATAGGATAATTTAAAATCTATAAGATTCCCTATTTCCTCTTAAATTGTTTTTGTAGTTCGTCCAAGGAGAAGAATAAGGTTGTAGGTCTCCCATGAGGGCAGTTATTAGTATATGCATGAATACTCTCTTTCATTTTCAAAAGCTCTTCAATCTCCTGTGGTTCTAACCGTTGCCCTGCCTTAATAGCTCCTTTACACGCCATGATGCTTATTAATTTGTTTAAAATCGTGTCTTTTCCTTTTAGATAATTCTCATCACTTAACTCGGCCAGTAAGCTTTCTATAAATTCCTTACCAGATAAATGCCTCAGGATTTGAGGAAATGTACGAATCACAATGGTACTCTGCCCGAATTCATCAATTTCGACTCCCAACTCTTCCAGATATTTCTTTATACTGACAATGGAAAAAAAATCCTTTAGACTCAACTCTATCATTTCCGGTATCAACAAGCGCTGACTCAACGATTGGGATTCCCGCATATTTCTTTCTATTTCATGATACAAAATAATTTCGTGCAGCGCATGTTGGTCAATAATGTTGACTCCGGTGTCTGTTTCTTCGACAATAAAAGCATTGTGAATTTGAAAAAATATCTTTTTTTTATTGATTTCCTCTGCAAGAAATACATTTTCTTTCCAGTCCCTGGCGCCTGGCGTTTGAGCATAGGCTCCTTTTTGGGATCTTGTTGTATTGAAAAATTTTTCTGGATTTTCCTCTGTATGTTTTCCTGGAATGGCGGGGGCAATCTCCTCCTTGTTAGGGGGGATAAGCGTATCACGGTTACTTATGCTGGAGACGGATAGTGGAACATCTTCATTCCCCTTCATGTCTTTTGTTTCGCTCGTTCTCCCAAAAGAAAACTGTTCCCACAAAGATCCCCTAATAAAGTCAACATCCCCCGCTTTTGTTAATTCCTTTTCTGTTCTCTGCGAGAAAGATGTTGTGGCTGATGATTTCGGAGCAGATTTATTTAAGCCCTCTTTCAGTGCAGAAAGAACATAGTTATAGATTGTGGCAGTATTTCGGAAACGCACCTCAGTCTTTGTCGGATGAACGTTCACATCCACCTCAGAGGGCGCTATCTGTAAAAATAAAAATACGATCGGATACCTCTTGTGCATTAATTTTCCGTGATAGGATTCGCTGATAGCGCGGAAAATAGCACTGTCCTTGATGTAGCGCCCGTTTAAAAAAATGAACTGCATTCGCGCATTCGCTTTGTCAAAAAAAGGTGGTGCAATATATCCTGAAAGAGTAAACAGTTCTTCCCGAAGAAATACCGGGATGAGATTGTTCCTCATCTCATCGCCAAAAAACGTTGCAATCCGTTCGGCAGTTTCCCGAACCGGAGGAAGGTTAAATACCGTCCTGGTATTATGCATAAGAGTGAAATGAATTGCTGGATAAGAAAGCGCAAACCTTGTAAGTACTTCTGAAATATAAGCCATTTCCGTGGGTATTGTTCGTAAAAATTTCTTGCGAACAGGTACGTTAAAAAACAGATCCCGCACTTCAACTTGTGTTCCTTCCGGCGCACCACATTCCTTCATGCGCTCCAAAACTCCGCCGTCTATCGCTATTTCCGCTCCCTGTAGCGCCCATTTTGTTCTGGAGATAATGCTGGCACGCGAAACGGCTCCGATGCTGGGTAATGCCTCCCCCCTAAAACCAAGCGTATGGATTGCAAAGAGATCATCCGCATTGAGGAGTTTGCTGGTGGCGTGACTTTGAAATGTAAGAGAAAGATCCTCGGCATCCATCCCAACGCCATCGTCTGATATCCTGATCATTTTTCTTCCCCCATCCTCCAAATAGGTGTCGATCCTTGATGCCATGGCATCGATTGAATTTTCAATCAATTCTTTTACGACAGCAGCCGGCCGGTCAATTACTTCTCCGGCGGCAATCTTGTTAATAACAGATGCGGGGAGAATCTTAATATGCGACATGGTACATTTTCCTGAAAAGTAATTATCTTTTGTTGAACCCCATCCCAGTATGCTAAAAAACGCAAACAGCACAATATTCGTGAAAACATGCCGTTCGCATATTTATAGTTTATACCCAAAGTAATATGCATTCTAATAATACCACTTAATATGTGTAAATCATAATAAATTTAGATATGGTATTGGGTTGTTTCACTTGCAAAATATAAAATGGGTCGTCGTAAAAACGAGTGGGTAAAATTTGCGTTTTTATATCTCCGGAAGCATACAGGTCAGAATTTTTAAGTGAAGATATTCTTCATCTCTTAGACGGTAGGCCCGTCGCTGGATAACCCGGATTTTGCCATTCAATTCCTCGACAAAACCCAAAGAAACTATAATCTCCGGCTTACTGTATGCAGCAATTCCATCCCAGTGCCTTTCTATCATCTCAGCAAATTTCTCATAGGGTTTAAGCCTCTGCCACTTTAAAGACTTTTTCCAGTTTTCGAAAAAACGTCTTGCCCATCCCTCCGACCTATAATTCCATAGCTGCCCAAAAGACTCTCTCAGTATATACGCAATATGGATTCGCTTATTGGCCTCCAACAGCTTTTTGAGCGCCTTTCTCCCGTCTATCGTGAGGTTTTCCCAATTTGACAACAAGGTATACTTGTGCCCTTTGATAAACGAACGATCCTTCTCCTTCAACCGGGCATACTCCTGCTTGCGAATCTTGTCCAATGCCTCCCCTAAATGTCTCATCACATGAAATTTATCATACAGAATAGATGCCCCTGGCACATTCTTCCGCGTGGATTTCTCAAATGCCTTCCACATATCCATAACCGCCAACCGTACTTTTTTTATCTTCTTTTGTCCAAGCCACTCATAAAACATATCCATACTCTCTTCCGACCTGTCCTTGCCTCCAAACCATATCGGTCGCTTCCTCTCCAAATCGCTTACCACGATTCGATACGTATGGCCTTTCCTTAACGATATTTCGTCTATCCCTATAGCTCCAGGAGCAGGAACTCCCGTCCTCTGAAGCTGCTTCTCCATGTATTGTTTGTCCAATTCTTTAACCGTATGCCAATCCAATTTCAACTCTTTGGCCACATCCTGTATCGTCATCGGCCGGCATCGCCTCCCTACAAAAAAGGCAAACATCTTTGTGCAGAAAGAATTTCTCGAAAGCCACCCTGACGCCTCCCGTTTCACCTTCCCGCATCTCTGCGCAGGGTAAGTCGCGTATCCACCTGACCTTCTTGTCGTAATAGCTCCGGTGCACCTCACCACCACAACCGCACACCGTTTTTTGAGTCCGAACAAGTCGGATAACACGTGCCTTTGCATTGCCAAATACCCCCTGTATCTCGGCCTTCGGATGAGACCTGGCAAAATGATATTCGTCCAGGAGCCGCTTCTTTTTTCCTGTCGTTGTATCTTGCCATCTTTTTTCATCCCCTTAAATTTTACCCATTCGTTTCCACGACGACCCAATTTTTTTAAGAACTCTAATTGTTGTTAAAAAACGATCATTATGCGGCCTTTATAGCATTGCTTTCGCTGACAGATTGTGTAATAATAAGATATTATGCAAAATACGGTCGACTCAAAAAATTTTGACTGGCTGATGTTTCCTTTAATATGTATTATTCTTGCCGTGGGTATTTTTTTTGTCTGGAGCGCATCGTCAGAGAAGTTTGTTCTTAAACAGCTTATATGGATTTTAATGGGTTTCACGCTTTTTTTTATTCTTCTTTCCTTTGACTATCTCTCGTTTGCCAATCATGCGTATATCATTTATGGCGGTGTCATTTTTCTGTTAATTGTCTTGCTGGCATTTGGCGGTTCTGTAAAAGGTACACAGAGGTGGCTATCTATTGGTTCCTTTTCAATTCAACCTTCAGAATTCATGAAAATCACCATAGTTCTTACCCTTGCGCGATTTCTCAGGTACAAGAAGTACGGACTCGGACTATTTGATATCGGGATTTCCCTTCTTTTAACTCTGGTACCCATGGTGCTCATTGTGAAGCAGCCAGACTTAGGAACCGCGTTGATCATGCTTCCGATCTTGCTTTTCATGTTATACACTGCCGGTATCCGGCTCTCTTATCTCTTGCTATTCATTGGTGCAGGATTAGCTATTTCTCCCTTACTCTGGATATTCGTATTAAAATCATATCAAAAATTAAGGATCATTGGCTTTCTTTGGCCTGAAAAAACTACTGACTGGGGAGCCGGTTATCATAGACTTCAGTCCCTCATTGCTATCGGTTCCGGTGGCTTATTTGGAGCCGGATGGGGAAATGGCACACAGAACCAAATGAAATTCCTGCCCGAGCGGCACACGGATTTTATCTTCGCCGTTATTGCTGAAGAGTGGGGATTCTTACGGGCATGCTTCGTTCTGCTTCTCTATATGATTTTTTTGACGTGCGGCATTGGTATTGCGCGAAACACACGGGAGCCATGCGGACGGCTCATTGTCGTGGGACTGGTTACCATGTTTGCAACTCAAATTGTTGTTAATGTCTGTATGACCTTGGGAATAGCTCCTATCGTGGGAATAACACTTCCTTTTGTCAGTTATGGAGGTTCCTCTATGCTCACCTCATTTATCGCCCTTTCTATCATCTTTAATGTCAAGATGCACTCGAAGGTTGACCTGGCATCAAGACGTCACCATACAATGCGGTAATAAAAATGAATTTCATTGCATTAAAAATGCTGGTGGGGAATCGCGCCAAATATGCTGGCATTATCATCGGGTTGACGTTTGCCTCTTTGCTCATTACTCAACAATCGGCCATCTTTGTCGGCCTGATGACGCGCACGTTTGGTTTTCTGACGGATACGGCACTTCCCGACATCTGGGTGATGGACCCAAAGGTGCAGTACATCGACGACATCAAACCGCTGAAAGAAACGGAATCGATTCGTGTTCGTAGTGTGGAGGGAGTCGCCTGGGCCGTTCCGATGTACAAAGGACTGCTGAAGGCGCGGTTATCGAATGGAACTTTCCAGACGTGCAACGTTATTGGTCTTGATGACGAAACGTTAATTGGTGGTCCGCCACGAATGCTACAGGGAAGCCTGTCTGATCTGCGCCGAAGTGACGCTATTGTTGTAAATGATATTGGCGCGGCTGGCAAGCTGGCGAAAGTCCTGCCGGATGGGAAGCGCATACCATTGAGAATTGGCGACACTATGGAATTAAATGATCACCGTGCCGTCGTTGTAGGGATTTGTAAGGTACAGCGAACGTTTCAATCACAGCCAGTTATCTATACTACCTACTCACGTGCAACGATCTTCGCGCCTCGCGAGCGTAAATTGCTTTCTTTTGTTGCTGCAAAAGCCAAACCAGGTCAGGATCTTCAGACGCTATGCCAGCGTATTCACAGAGTAACAGGCTTGGTCGCTTATACAAAGGATGAATTCAAAGCGCTTACCATCCGCTACTACATGAAGTATACTGGTATTCCTATTAACTTTGGAATGACGGTGGTGCTTGGTTTTATCGTTGGTATTGCAATAGCAGGACAAACCTTCTTCAACTTCACCCTTGATAATCTCCGGTATTTTGGTACTCTTAAGGCAATGGGTGCTACCGATCGCATGTTGCTGCAGATGATCTTGCTTCAGGCAGCGGTGGTAGGAAGTATTGGATACGGACTCGGCGTAGGAATCGCCACGGCGCTGGGTACCCTGTCTGGCCATACTGAACTTTCCTTCCAGTTGCCATGGCAACTCCTGCTTATCAGTGCGTTTGCCGTCATGCTTATCTGCGCAGCATCTGCTGTCCTCAGCATAAGAAAAGTTATTCGGCTTGAACCAGCAATTGTCTTCCAGATTTAACACCATGGCGAATTCATCTGAGATTGCTCTGCGATGTAAAGACGTAACCAAGACGTATGTAAACGGCAGTACCGTAGTGCATGCACTGCGAGGCATAGACCTTGAAGTATACGCGGGTGAACTGATGATGCTCGTTGGTCCATCTGGAAGCGGGAAGACCACCCTCATCTCTATTATCGCAGGTGTTCTGGACAGAGATGATGGGGAATGCCTGGTGTTTGGCCATGATTATAAACACATGAACCAGCGTGAAAAAACGCAGTATCGTGGGCAGAACATCGGGTTTGTCTTCCAGATGTTTAATTTGATCCCAACATTATCTGCAGCAGAAAACGTTGCAATACCTTTAATAATCAATGGGATTAAGCGAAACGAAGCTATTGACAGAGCATGTGAAATGCTCGGCCGTGTTGGTTTGAGTGATCGAACTTACTCCCTCCCATCACAGTTATCGGGCGGACAGCAGCAACGCGTAGCCACCGCACGGGCTATAGTACATAACCCGAAGCTCATTGTCTGCGACGAACCAACCAGTGCGCTCGACCATGAGACAGGCCATAAGATCATGGAGTTGTTGCGGGAAGTTGCAGTTGGTGATGGCCGCACATTAATCGTTGTCACTCATGATGCACGTATCTTTGAATTTGCAGACAAGATAGCCAAAATGGATGACGGTCATATTGTTACTACAGAAAATTCAAAATCGAATTTCACAAATAAAAAAAAGCCTTAGGAGTTTTCATGATAATCAAATATCTGATTCCTTTTCTCGCCATTCTGGGCATCGGGTTCGCCGTGCTGACGGTTATTAAAGGCAGCAAGTCCTTTCCCCCCTCTCCGCCTGTCGTGGAACCGAGTTCACCGCCTTTCAGATCATCGGTGGCTGGCGCTGGCATTGTGGAAGCAAATACAGAAAATATTTCCATCGGGACACTCGTGCCTGGCGTTGTTTCCGAGAGATATGTTGCCATTGGCAGCAAGGTCCGGGCCGGTGATCCCTTGTTCAAGATTGATGACAGGGACCTGAGGGCACAGTTGGAGATACGACAGTCGGCGCTCAGGGTGGCAAAGGCAAATGTTAGCGTGGAAAAGGCCCAGTTGTATGATTTGCAAGATCAATTTATCAAGGCTGAAATACTGTCTTATAAAAAGGTCATTGGTACAGATGAACTGGACAGACGTCGTTATGCAGTACAAACCGCTGAGGCAAGAGTAGCACAAGCAAAAGCGGCGGTCGTTTCCGCCAGGGCGCAGGTAAAGGAGACGGAGACGAATCTTGGACGGCTTATTGTGCGCGCTCCTTACGACGGTGAAGTCCTGCAGGCGAAAATTCACGTTGGCGAATTTGCCCCGGCGGGCGTCACTCAAACGGCGCTTATAATTTTCGGTAACATAGAGCCTCTGAACGTTCGTGTTGACATAGATGAAAACGATGCGTGGCGGGTGCGTCCGGAAGCGCCGGCCGTAGCTTTTCTGCGCGGCAACAGAGAAATCAACACGCCTCTGAAATTTGTGCGCTTTGAGCCGTATGTTGTTCCCAAAAAATCGCTCACCGGAGACAGTACAGAACGCGTTGACACGAGGGTGCTTCAGGTCATATACAGCATAGAGCATCCCAATCTGCAGGTCTTTGCCGGTCAACAGATGGACGTATTTATTGAGTCGCCTGATCAGTTTTCGCCTTCCCCTGCAAACCGGCAGACTATAGGGGAAGGAATAAATGGGAAGGGTTCATAATCAGTGCAGATACGGCACCTTGCTAAAAGGAGTTCGCCACTGTCTGTGGGTTTTTCATGTTGATCTTTCGCATAAAAATATGAAACACCTATTATCTCAAACGAAACAGGCTTGCTTAATATCTGATATAATATTATTATTACGAAATAGAGCATAGTCACGATCAAAAAAGATACAGCAGGCAGTAAGCAAAAAGTCTAGCCCAGGCAAGTTGAAAAAGGCAAAATCTGAAGTATAAATTTTGCGCACCGACCCTGTCAGGGTTTTAAACTCAGGCATGAGTAGTTTTGTAACATTTTTGAAAGACACTAAATATTAAATTCGTGAATACATTAAAACGCTTCGTAACTGAAAATATATTACCCCAGGTGGAAATGCCTGGGCAATATATCGGAGGAGAATGGAACTCCATTGTTAAGAACCATGCCGATGCCGATGTAAAAATCGCATTGGCATTCCCCGACACTTACAGTATTGGCATGTCACATCTGGGCATGCAGATTCTATATGGACTTCTCAACGAAAGAGACGATACTGTCTGCGAAAGAGTTTTTGCGCCGTTAGACGACATGGAATCTCTGATGAGAAAGCACAAGATTCCCCTCTTTTCCCTTGAAACCTATACCCCTTTACGGGAGTTTGATATCATAGGTTTTTCGCTTCAATATGAACTCTCCTATACCAATATCTTAAACATGTTGAATCTCTCGGGGATTCCTGTCATAGCGTCTGACCGAAGTGAAGCAGATCCTCTCGTTATCGCCGGAGGTCCTGTCGCCATATCTCCGGAGCCATTAGCAGATTTTATTGATATTTTTTTCGTTGGAGACGGGGAGGAATGCCTGCCGCAGTTCATTGCGTTATGGAAGGACATGAAGCGGACAAGGCTCTCCCGGCAGGAAAAAATGGTTTCTGTCGCCCAAGCCATGAAAAACGCCTATGTTCCATCTCTCTTCGACGTTACCTATCGATGGGACAACACCATACAACAGATACGCCCAAAGATAGACGGTTTGCCACCGCTTATCCGATCCGCATCGGTAAAGGATTTAAATACAACCTATTTTCCAACAAAACCGATTGTGCCTTATGTAAAAACGATTCATGATCGGATTACGATCGAGGTTATGCGCGGCTGTACCCAAGGATGCCGGTTTTGCCAATCAGGCATGAGTAAGCGGCCTACACGGCCTCGCACCGTAGAAAACATTGTAAAGCTTGCCGAACTTTGCTATGCGAATACGGGGCACAATGAGATTTCCCTGGCATCTCTCTCCATTAGTGACTATCCGGCATTACAAAGCTTAATGGAGCAGATGAACGGGGCCTTTCATCCGAGGCATGTAAATATTTCTTTTCCGTCCCTGCGGGTGAATGAGCAGCTACAGTTTTTACCCTCCCTGTTGAACGTTGTCCGTAAGTCGGGACTTACCCTTGCACCGGAAGCTGCAACTCAGGGCCTAAGAAGAATCATCAATAAAAATATTACCGACGAAGATCTGTACAACGGCGTTAGAGAAGCATTTAAACAGGGTTGGAATTTAGTAAAGCTCTACTTTATGGTTGGACTTCCTACCGAGACGGATGATGATATTGATGCCATTGCAAGCCTCGCCTATCATGTCTCTGAATTAAAAAGAGAGGTAGGCGGTAATTTCGGACAAGTTAATATCAGCATTGCGCCTTTTGTGCCGAAGGCACATACACCGTTCCAATGGCATCCTATGATTAGCCTTCAACGGATAAAGGAGATCAGAAGCAGGTTGTTTGATCGAGTCCGGCGCAAATGCATTCGTATCAAATTCCACAACGCGGAGCGCAGTATTCTGGAAGGCATCTTTGCAAGGGGAGACAGAAGGTTAGGGAAGGTTATTTATCAGGCGTGGCAGGATGGCTGTAAGTTTGATTCATGGGAAGAACATTTTCGGTTTCAAAAATGGATGGATGCCTTTCAAAAGGCAGGAGTAGAGTGGGCCTTTTATGCGCACCGGCAAAGAGATGCTGATGAAGTCTTTCCGTGGGATCATATCAGTTGCGGTGTTGTAAAGCCATTTCTCATACAGGAGAGGCAAAGGTCCTTTCACGAAGAAGTTACTCCTGATTGCCGTATCGACATGTGTCCGGAGTGCGGAAGCTGTGCACGTTCTCAGAATTTTTGTGCTGTGTAAAAGTTCACAAAAAGAAGAGGTTTGTTGAAATATGCTAAAAAAAATTTCCAGGATGCCTGTATACATAGGGATGGGTTCAAATATCGGAAACAGGGAGGAAAACCTACGTACTGCCTGTAAGCGCATTATTGCTATCCAGGGAATACAGATGATGAGATGTTCACGCTTTTATGAAACGGTGCCCATTGGCGGGCCTCTGCAGCCGATGTTTTTGAACGCTGTACTCGGTATAAAAACGGTAATATCTCCTCATAAATTACTCGAACAATTCCAAGGCATTGAAATCCTTATGGGCAGAACACGCACGGTGAAATGGGGGCCCAGAACTATAGATATTGATATCCTGATCTATGGTGATAAAATCGTTGATGATGACCGGCTGAAGATACCGCATTCCCTGATGCATACGCGATTATTTGTTTTAGAGCCTTTTGTCGAAATTGCGCCCAACGTGGTTCATCCCGGATTACAAAAAACGATTCTTCATTTGTATCGGGAACTCCAAACTTCATTATCAGTTACAGCATAAAGACATGTTTTCCAGGCTAGACAACTATATATTAAAGGCTTTTATCCCCACGTTTTTTATGTGCCTGCTCATTATTTCCGGAATTTATATCGTTGCTGACCTCCTTCAAAAACTGGGAGAATTTGTGGATATGGGGAGTGATGCCTTGAGCACAGGGATGCGTTACTATATGTACCTCTTTCCTGTTATTGTCTTCCAATTTTTTCCTGCAATTACTTTAATTGCAGTCGGTATTGTTCTGGTAAAATTATCCAGGAATCGTGAAATACTGGCAATGCAGGTCGCCGGCATCTCGTTATACCGGATTTTAGTCCCCATTTTTATTGTTACGGCATTCCTGTCTTTTGCTTCATTTGGGGATCAGGAATGGATTATTCCGCGGTTTGCGGAAAGGTTAGAGACCTTACGGCAAGCTTCATTCGATGATAATATCAGCCGAAATCTCCTTTTGGATGACAAGGAAAATGGTACCTTGGTTCGTATCTGGAGATATAATAAGAAAACACAAACTATGCAATCGGTGTTTATTCTCGGAAGATATGAAAACAAAAGAAAGAAATTTACCATCAATGCCGATGAAGGCAGGTGGATCGGAAATAACACCTGGTTCCTGAGCAAGGTGACAAAACATATTTATAATGAGCAGGGGAAGTGGGTTGCACCTATAGCACAAATGGATACTTTGGAGTTTAAATCCTCTATAACACCGACAGTGCTGGGGGAAATAAAGCTCGATCCTAGTTTGTTGAGTTTTGAACAATTGAAAGAACTGTGTAAAAACGAACCGAATAACCCAAGAAACCGCGTATTATTTCATTCCAGGATAGCTTACACCCTTACACACTTTGTGCTGCTCTTGCTTGGCATACCTCTTGTTATCGGATTTGACCGGTTAAGCAGGAATTTGTTTCTTCGTGTGGGGCTGTGTGTCTTTGTCTGCGGTGTTTTTTACGCATTGTCTTTCGTGTGTACCAGTCTCTGTAATATGGGAGCGATTCACCCCATATTGGCAGCATGGCTGCCGCATATTATGTTTGGATCTGTGGGATTGCTATTTTTTGATATGATGAGAATGTAACAGATCGAATATGGGCGACAGGACGTTGGTATTTTCCTCTCCCGAATCCTTATTTTTCTTGTATTTAGCGGGTAATATGATATGGCTATCCGTGGATACTTCCATGCCTTTCTGGATCTCTTTTATCCCCGTACGTGTCTCCATTGTAATCGTAATTTAAACCGTTCGTACGAACTTTATCTCTGTAAAGGTTGTACAAAAGGAATTTCCTACGTCAGCAATACTCATTGTATCCGGTGCGGGGCTGCTCTGGGACCCCACAGTCTTTCAACGATGCAGGAGGGTTGTACGGTATGCAAGGGAAGGTATTTCCCTTATGCGACAACAACATCTGTCACCTATTATGATGGTGTTATGAAAACATTAATACATAAGTTTAAGTACTCGAAACAAAAATTCTTGTCTCGTACGTTAAATGATATCATGCTGGCGCAAGACACCGTGAAGGAGACGATTCAGAACATCGACGTCATTGTACCGGTGCCTCTTCATTGGATTAAAAAGATGTATCGGGGTTTTAATCAATCAGAGCTTCTGGCGTGGGGAATTCATCAATATTTTTCAAAGCCTATATTGTTAAACAATCTCTGCCGTGTTAAAAATACTGCGTCGCAGACCCGGTTGTCAAAAAAACAAAGACAGGCAAATATCCACAATGCGTTTCGTGTAAATAATCCAAAAATGTTTCAAGAAAAGAGGATATTGCTGGTAGATGATGTATTAACTACCGGCGTAACTGCATCCGAATGTTCAAAAAAATTAAAACAATCCGGCGCAAAGTCTGTTCATTTGCTCGTTTTGGCGACCGCACCGGATCGTGGCCCGAGGTACGCTTCTTAATTTCAATGATTCGTAACGCAGCAAATCCGCAACCAGATCACCCCTATCGTTCGACGGACCCTTCGGCAAGCGCAGGATGTGCGCCGTGTATGGTGAGCCTGTCGAACCATCACGACGAAGTCAAGGGAGGCGAATGGGGGTATAAAAAACTTACAAAAAAGGGAAGATTTTACACGGTAATACCACTATAATTTTTCACCTGTTTATTCCTTGACTCTTTTTCTCAATTTCATATAATAACGCTTTTTCTTTGATTTATATAGTGTTTGCCCGTAGGTAAGTCTCTCCTGAGGAAATAGTGTTTTCTTTCAAAATATCTCGTAAATGCTGTGGAGTTTCTTCTTAACCGTTGATCGGCTATACTGCCGGTGCTACTAGACAATCGAAAGGACAATTTCTATGAAAAAAAACTACCTCTTCACGCCTGGCCCAACCATGGTGCCGCCTGAGGTTGCATTGGCTGAAGCGCAAACGATGATCCATCACCGGACACCACAGTTCTCGCAAATCTTTTTTGAGTTGAGTGAGGATTTAAAGTATTTGTTTCAGACAAAGACCGGCGAAGTGTTTACCCTTATGTCTTCCGGAACCGGCGCTATGGAGGCATGCGTGGTGAATGTCTTGTCTCCCGGCGATAAGGCATTGGTGGTGGTCAGTGGAAAATTCGGTGAACGGTGGGCAGAATTATGCGCTTGTTTTGGCATTGAAACGATTTCCATTTGCGTTGAAAATGGCAAGGCGGTGGATCCTGCGGATATTGAGGCAGCGCTGAAAAAAACACCGGGAATCACTGTGGTATTTACTACACAATGCGAGACATCTACGGGCGTAGTGCATGATATACAATCGATCTCTCCCATTGTGAAGAAATACGGGGCTCTTATGGTTGTTGATTCTATTACGGGCATCGGCGTTCATCCATTTATGATGGACGAATGGAAGATTGACGTTGCTATTACCGGTTCTCAAAAGGGATGCATGATGCCGCCAGGGCTTGCCTTTGTTTGTGTGAATAACAGCGCCTGGGCGGCCATAGAAAAAGCAGGTTTGCCCAGATATTATTGGGATTTCAGGGAGATGGGGAAGGCATTAAAAGACAAAACAACCCCTTTCACTCCTGCCGTTTCCCTGGTCATGGCGATGAAAACAGCAATGGATATGATCAAGAAAGAAGGAATTGAGAATGTCTGGAAGAGACATGCACGCCTTGCTCAGGCCACAAGAGAGGGAGCAAAGTCGCTTGGCCTGGAACTCTTTGCCGGGGAATATGCGAGCAATGTACTAACCGCAATCAAGGCACCGAAAGGGATAGATGTCGATAAGATTATTAAAAAGCTAAGGGACGAGACAGGAGTAACCTTCACGGGAGGGCAAGATGAGTTAAAAGGAAAGATTGTCAGAATCGGCCACATGGGCTATGTGAATGATTTTGACGTCATTGTTGCTATCGCAGCCCTTGAAAAGGGTCTCTATGATGCAGGATATCGCTTCGAATTAGGAATAGGACTTTCCACGGTGCAGTCGTTGCTTGTCAGTAAGAAACAGGGGTAGGATGACATATGGGTTTGGCCTCAGGCCTTATGTCTTTCATTCCCGGAAATGAGAAATATTTATTATTTTTCTAAAGGATTTTCAGCCTCGGTACGCAACTCGTTAATCAAAAAGAGAGATTGCAGAGGGATTGAGTAACTTCTGATAGCCTAACACGGCAAGCCACAATCAATGCCTCCTTGGCAAAGGGAGGAGGATGTGAGTTGTGAAAAGATTTGCTAAAACGTATCGTCATGAAAACAGAGGAAGGGAGGATTTTGCGCGGTAATATTCCAACATAAAATAGTTTTTCACGACCATAATTGAATCAAACGCAGGAATTTGATAGCAATGCTTTCCGGTGATTTGCAAAACGGAAATCATACATTGCGTTTTTGCTTACATTAAATTCTTTTTACTCACATCATTTAACACATCTCACCAGAAACATCGACAGTATCTCTTCTGAATCCATTTCACCAGGGGTTTTAAGATTGATTACAGGATTCTTAAATATTAAAATATATCGTATTCACATGGAGATTTTAAATGGTATGAAAAAAATCGATCAGGTCGATTCCAAATTCTGTATCGTGGTCTGACAACGTAATTGAAGAAGATCACATGAACATCCTTCTGATAGACCCGCCTTTTTATCGTTTTTTCAATTATTACAATCGATATTTCCCTTTAGGATTGAGCTGCCTGTCCTCTACGCTGAAAAAAGCCGGTCATGCGGTGATTATCTATGACGCAGACTGCAATAAGAATTCAAAAGGAATGGATTATACGCGATTGCCTGAAAAATATCGTATCTATCTGAGAGAATTAAAGAATCCGGAGAACCCCATTGTAAAGGAGATTGCTGAAACTATAAAAAAATATCAACCTGATATCATTGGGATAACGGTTATGACTCCAAAGACGGCGTCCGCATTTACGATCGCCTCTCTGGCAAAACAATACAACAAAGATTGTTGCGTTATCTTTGGTGGTCCTCATGCAACTTTGAGGTCCGATGAGATATTGAAGAATACACGGGATGTTGATTTTGTGATAAACGGAGAGGGTGAAGCGGTATTCCTCGAGCTGGCAAATGCTTTACGAGCGAGAAATAATGCTTTCCGTGAGATACGAGGGCTTTCTTATCGCCAGGGTGATGCTATCGTCCATAATGCAGCACGAAGTTTTATTGACGATTTAGATGCTCTTCCATTCCCGGACAGGGAGATGCTTTTGGGTTTTGATACCTATACCTCGGAAGATATGGGGTTACTCATGGGAAGTCGAGGTTGCCCCTATCGTTGTTCCTATTGTGCGACACAAATATGGACAAGGAAGGTACGGTATCGGTCTCTAGCAAATATTTTAGAGGAAATCAAGTATGTACATCTTCGTTACGGTACCCGTCAGTTTACCTTTAAAGATGATTCTTTTACGGTTAACAGAAAAAGAGTCCTGGAATTTTGTCATAAAGTGCTCGAAGAGAACTTAAAGATCAATTGGGACTGCAATACGCGGGCAGATTTAGTTGATTTCGAACTCCTGGAGACGATGAAAAAGGCGGGTTGTAATAGTATAAAGGTGGGAATAGAATCCGGGAGTGAAAGAATATTGGCATTGATGGACAAAGGTATTACCCTTGAGCACATTCACAATGCGGCAAAGCTTTTCCGGGAAGCGGGAATTCATTGGACCGCCTATTTTATGATGGGTATTCCCACGGAGACAAAGGAAGATATGAAAAAGACCCTGGATTTATTGTATAAAATACGGCCAAGTTTTGCCTCAATCGGTGTTTACGAACCATTTCCTGGGACAAAGCTCTTTGATGTAGGTATCGAACACGGGTTGGTGAAAAGAGAGATGTCATATGAAGATTTTTTCACTCATATACCAAGTGATTATTATTTAAAGGACGTTAAACGGCGGGTTGATACCATGGATTACGAGAATTTCACAACTATGGAAAATGAGGCGAAAGACGTATTTCATAACTATAATAAAAGTGTAATGCGTATCCTTGAAAGGGCAAAAGCCAGAAGCAATGTCTATTTGCATAATCCCAGAATTTTTTTTAATGATATTAAAAAATTTTTAGGATGGCTACGGTGATGGGAAAAATATCAGAAAGAAATCATGGATTCTCCTTTTGTACGTATAGCAGACATAACAAATAAGCATACATGCAAGCGTCGTTTTGCAAGGGCGACAGCCAGAAATAATCTCCCGTACCCGGACAGCACTAAATTTTTTTTATTACTATAAGGTTTTACTTTACACAAGAATATGTCAATCAAGAAGTTTTATTACCCTGTACCAAAACAACAGATACTCCTCATTGCAGGAGACCTGCTTATCGTAAATGGATCGGTTTTCTTATCGGCAATACTCCGTTTAGGCTTGAACGATGGGTGGGACTATATAAGAAATAATCCCCTATCATTTGTGTTGACAGGCATCATCTTTATTTTTACCTTCTTTTTTGCCGAACTGTATGATACCCGAAAGGATTTCAAGGCTGCCGGAAATATCATGAGCATTGCCTTTGCATCCGCCAGTGCCTTTATTATTACCACCTTTTTATTTTATATAAACTGGTCTCTGAGGATAGGACGAGGTGTATTTGTTATCAATGGTCTATTGATTACCCTTTTTATCATCGGATGGAGGATTCTCTACAGTTATCTGCAGGATCAGCCGATTTTTAAAAGAAACGTTTTAATTGTGGGCGCCGGTTGGGCAGGAAAAACCATTTTGCAAGAAATAAACAGGGCAAAGAAAACAGGGTTGCAGGTGGCAGGCTTCATTGATGACAACCCAGGAAAACAGGAAGGTAGCGTTGAAGGATTCCCGGTATTTGGAGGCCGATATACCTTGCCCTCAGTTGTTCGTCAAAATGACATTAGCCTGATTGTAAACGCTATTACCCACGAAAAACATGCGGATCTCATTAAGGCATTAATTAATTGTTCATGGAATGGGATAGAAATTGTCGATATGCCCACCCTTTACGAACAGCTTACAGGCAAGATACCTTTCAAGCACATTAATGATATGTGGATGCTGCATGTAGTTATTAGTAAACCGAAATTGTATGGTAAATTGGTGAAGCCTGTTGTTGAAATATTATTTACGTTGATCTTGTTTGTGCTGTTCATGCCCGTTATGGTGGTTATCGCATTATTGATAAAGATGGATTCACAAGGGCATATTTTCTATACGCAGGAACGTATCGGAAAAGATGGGAAAGGTTTTACGATCATAAAATTCCGTACCATGGTGGAGAATGCCGAATTAACTACGGGTGCGGTTTATTCATCGGATAATGATCTCAGGATTACAAAAATTGGAAAATTTTTGAGAAAATGGCGACTGGATGAGATCCCTCAATTGCTCAATGTAATCAAGGGAGAGATGAGTCTGGTAGGACCGCGCCCGGAACGACATGTCTTTATCAGAGAGTTTGAAGAAAAAATCCCTTTTTATACCCAGAGGCTCGCTGTCAGGCCAGGCTTAACAGGCTGGGCACAAGTAAAGTACCCATATGCTTCTTCGATAGAACAAACCGAAGAAAAACTGCAATACGATCTTTACTATATCAAAAATATGTCTTTTATGCTGGATTTTGTGGTATTGCTGAAAACGATAAAGGTCGTATTTTTTGGAAGTGGAAAATAAGAAGTGTTTTTGCGACAACGGTGTTACTGTGGTTTCTCTCCCGTTTTCATCTGGCTTTTTGTCTGTTGTTCTTTTATCCGGTGAGCGCCCTCTAACTTGTGGAATATATCCTTCATTTCTGGCGATATTTCCAGGGCTTTCTTGTATTCTGCAATGGCCTCATCAAGGTGCCCCTGTTTTTGATAAATATCACCAAGTTTATCGTGAGCAGTTGCTAACCTTGGGTTGCGTGCGACTATTTTTTTTATGTCCGAAGCGGCATCATCTAACTTACCATTTTCTAAATAAAGCACCCCGCGGTTATAAAGTGACGAAAGGTCATCCGGGATAACTTTTAAAACTTCACCATATTCGTTTATTGCTTCTTCTGCCATCCCTTTTTCAGAATAAATAACACCCAGGTTAAAATGTGCGCCTGCGTGATTCCTGTTAAGAGACAGTGCCTTTTTGAACGCAGAAACTGCATCATCATACGCCTTTTTTTTTGTATAAGCTACTCCCAGATTGTTGTAAACCTCTCCAAAATTTGGGCTGATGGTAAGCGCTTTTTTATAGGTGACGATTGCATCGTCGATCATTCCTTTGTCGACATAGGCAGCCCCCAGATTATTGTATACCTCACTAAAATCTTCCTTATTTTGTAAAGCTTCTTTATATGAGGCGATCGCATCATCCTTTTTCCCCTGGAGTGCACAGGATACTCCTTTATTGTTATACAGCAGAGCAAGCCGGTTTTTTGTTTCTTTATGAGAGGGGTCTGCAGACAGCAATTTTTTATAGGTAAGAATGGCGTTGTCTTGCGACCCGTTTGATTCATAAGCAGAAGCCAGATCAAAGAGAAGTCCGGTGTCTTTGGGGTTGAGCGTAGCTGCCTTTTCAAAGGAAGAAATGGATTTTGAGACATCGCCCTTTTTTTTGTAAAGGTATGCCATGTTTTTATGGCTTTCTGCAAGGCCTGGATCTATTTCGACGGCCATCTGGTAATAGGTAATAGCATCGTCAATCATTCCCTTGTTGGTAAAGGCATTCCCGATATTATGGAATACCGCCGCGTCGCGGGGTTGAATAGCCAAGGCTTTTTTATAAGCATTGACGGCGTTGTCGTACTGAGACGTTTTGTTATAAATGTTTCCTAAATTGTAATACGCTTCTGCGTCATTTGGATTAATTTCAATGACTTTGTTGAATTCACGGATGGCTTCATTATAGTGAGCGTTTCTATATAAAAGAATTCCAAGATTGAAGTGTGCATTTAGATTGGAAGGCTCTTGCAAAAGTATTTTTTGATATTTTTTCATGATTTCTTTATCAGGGATGTCGGTGGGGTCGATGGGGGAAGAAAAGACCATTTGAAAAGAGAGAAAGACGGTAATGCCAACAATTCCAAAATAATTACCTATTTTTACGGCATTTTCCCGCAAAAACAGCTTCCCGGGAAACAAGTTTTTCCTTTTCTCCTTGTTTCTGAATGAAGTAACAGGACAGGTTTGCTTGCAGCGAAGATGTGTTCCGAAATATCTGCACATAGTAAGGGTTGATTCGACTTATAATATTTTTCTCAATAAGGTACGCCTTTCATGCTCTAAATATTTTTCTTTATTGATGAGCTCTTTTGTTTTGTGAGGATTTTTAATTCCCCTGAACACGTGACTGGCTTGGTTCGTGACTATCGTAAGGTTGCCGATTTTCAATCGCTTTTGCATGTTTCCCTGCGTTACGGAAATATTGTTGATATCACCGTAGGGTATTTCCTTTAACGTTCTGGAAAAGAGTCCTTTTTGAATCTGAATTTTACCCTGTGTGATTACATATTTGGTTGTGTAAACAGAAAGAACATGATAGAGGATCAGGAGACTACTAAGAGACAGGATGGTCAAACCTGTAATGTTCTCGAAACCAAATTTTGTTAATGCTAAAAAAATGGCAAACGAAGAAATCGTAAATACGAACCAGTTTTGGCGTATCTGCGGTTTAAAAGATTGAACGGTTTTGGTTTCTGCATCCTTATCGAAATCCGCGTCTTTATATAAAGTGTGTATGTTTGTCATGGTGATTTATTTGGTCTCAAAAAATCGCAAACAGACGGTCCCTGATTTTTAGGAAAATGCCTTGCCTGGATTGTCAAAAACTGGAGATGCCCTCTGCGTGTGAATTATAGGCAAGAATGGCAATCATGTCAAGGCAAATGCACCATAAGGATGCTCACGATATACAGATGAAAATTCAGGAGAAAATAAATCCTTACCGGTCTGTTTATATCCGTATAATGATCGTGGCACAGAGGGTTTTCCTCCCGGCCCTGACACTATATTGTCAATGGTTAGAGTACAAAGGATAGATCCGTTTTATAAGATGAAAGATCCAACTGCCAAAAAAGGCAAAGCATAAGAGTGTTGCCCAAAAGGATTTTAAAAAAGAGGTATATTTGGTATTTTTTGTATAAAGTTCAAGACCTTTTACGATAAGGGTAAGGAGCGCGGGATTCATCAGGATATCATTCGTTCCCGGCGGACTATGATCGCCAATATAATTAATGAGTATGCCAATTGCAGTACTGACAAGCAGAGAAAAGTATTTGTTTTCCTTAACAAGGATGATGCAAAAGACAATGAATGCGTGCGATACTATGGATTCGATTAATGCAAGAAAATGCAGATAAAATTCGTAGGAGGTAACAAAGTATGGTATTAGAAATAGAAACAATAAGGTGCCATTTTTCTGATCTTTATTATAAACGAGGAGGTAGAAAGAAATGGGCGCGATGAGCTTGAGCACATCATTGTCGCTGAAATAGCCGATGTCTCCTAAAAAAAGACAGGCGACACCAATAATGGCCGACAGGAATAAAAGCACCACTTGTCTTGAATTCCAACTGATAATCCACCGGAAAAAGAGGAAAAGCAATAGCGATTTAAATGCGGTGAGACACTCCTTCAGCCAAAATACCTCTCCGTGAATATACAACAGGCTTTCAATAAATTGAAGGATGAATTCCATAACGACACGTTGGGGTCAATTAGACCGTAGAAATAAGAACGAAGAAAACCATGGTATTTCTAACATATAAAAACCTATACACAAACAAATGTCATTGCGAGGAGTGGAGCAGCGAAGCAATCTCCCATGCCTGGATTGCTTCGCTCCGTTCGCAACAACCATGTTCTTTGTTGTGTTCACGATATCTCATTTATGCCGGATGCTTCGACTGTTGCTGAGGTATGGTAATGAGGAATTTCGTTCCAATGTTTACCGCACTTTCAACTTGAATGTGTCCGTGATGGAGAAGAACAATGTGCTTGACAATGGAAAGTCCTAGTCCGGTTCCGCCCATTTCCCGTGAGCGGGCAAGGTCGACGCGGTAAAACCTTTCAAAAATGCGTGGAATGTGCTCTTGCGGGATGCCAATGCCGGTATCGGATATTTCCAAGCAAAGGGAGGTATTGAATGCCGTAACTTTTAAATGTATTTTGCCGCCTTCTGCTGTATATTTTATGGCATTATCAAGCAAATTGGTCAGCAATTGGCGCAAAAGATATTCATTCGTTTCTATCAGGGGTAATTGTTGGGGTATGTCCAGTTCAAGCGCCTGATTTTTTCTGATACCGTGCTCCTGGTATTGAGAAAAAATATTTTCTATGCATGGATGGATATCCAGCATGGTGAACTCTGTTTTTAGGTCATGTGAATCGAGTCTGGATAGTTCTAAAATGTCTTTGATAAGGTTGTCGAGCCGCTGTGAGTGTTTCATGATAATATGAAGAAATTCGTGTATTTCTTCTTGTCTTAGAGAGTTGTTTTCGAGCAGGGTTTCCACGTATCCCTTAATAGAAGCCAGCGGGGTTCGTAATTCATGGGATACATTGGCAACAAATTCTCTGCGGGTGTTTTCCAGTTTCCGTAATTCTGTGATATCGTGAAATACCAGAAGGATGCCCTGGTTCTCCTTATCAACCTGAATGGGAGAAAGATGTATGTGTAGTAATTTTTTCTCCGGTGCAGAAATCTCTGTCTCAGATACCCTGGCCGTTTGTGTTTTGATGGTCTCTCTAACCAGACGATGTAGCTTTTCATTTCTTATCTTTTCCCATAAATAATCTCTGTGTAAAACAACCGTTGATATGTCAAACATCGTTTTTGCCGCATTATTGATAAGTATGATCCTTTCCTGCAAGTCCGTGGTAATAACCGCATCATTCATGTGGGCCATGATAGCGTCCAGTTTGTTTTTGTCATCCACGATCGTTTGCTTACGGGATTGAAGTTCAGCCCCCATGGCATTAATTGCAGTTGCCAGGTCTCCTATCTCATCTGAGGAAACAATCTCTGCTTTTTGAGCGAAATTGCCTCGTGCAAAATTTTTTGCTATGTGCGTAATATGTAGGAAAGAAGACGTATTGATCCGGATGAGGACAAAACCGATAACCAGGGTGATCACAAAGGCCGGGAGCATGTGGCCGATAACTGTTTTCATGTCGTATGCCATTGTTCTGGTTAACGGACTCAGGGAGTATTCTTGTATGATCTTGTTTACAAAATATCCAGCGATTGCCAGGCATAAGCATAAAAGGCCAGCGTAGCTGATAAAAATCTTCCAAAAGAGGCTGTTTTTTAACATATGCTATTCCTTGAATTTATAGCCAATTCCCCGAATGGTAGCAATACGATTTGCGAAGGTTTTTAATTTTTTTCTTAGGGAAGCGACGTGTACATCAATCGTCCGGTCCGTGACAGCTGTTTCAGGACCGGAAACAGCATCGAGTAGCTGGTCGCGGGTAAACACTCGTCCCGGCTTTCTGGCAAGATGGTAAAGAATCTTGAATTCTGTTAGGGTCAGTTGAACAGGTTCATTCTTAATGATTACTTCATGTTTATCCAGATCAATCGTAAGGTCGTCTATTTTAATATATTCTTGTGTTGCCGAAGTGCTTTTTGTCCGTCTGAGGACTGCCTGTGCACGCGCTACGAGCTCTTTTGGACTAAAGGGTTTTGTTATATAATCATCTGCACCCAATTTTAAACCCGTTGTTATATCTGCTTCCTCCCCTTTTGCAGTTAACATTACAATGGCAGTATTTGTAAGATCCCGGTCTGCTTTTAATTTTTTGCATACCTCCAGACCATCCATTCCCGGTAACATGAGATCTAATATGAGAAGCTCCGGTCTCTCTTTTCTGCTCAGAAACAATGCGTCTTCGCCGTTATAAGCTGATAATACCCGATAGCCATCTTTTTCAAGATGATAACGAATTAGTTTGACAAGGTCTTGTTCATCATCAACTACAAGGATTTTTTCTTTTGCCATGAAATTCTCTTGGGTCTCAATTCAGCAACAGCCGGACTTTCAATGCATTCTTTTCCTCAAGGGAATAAACGTCTTTACATTATTTCCTCCAACCCTTGTCTGGTGACGCTATTCATATCACAGATTGTTTTTAAAGCTCACGATAGTGGTATCCAAAACCAAAATTGACAGGACGGAAGCTCTCCGTACCAATCCGGTCAAAGAATAGTACATCAATCATTGTCTGCTGCGGTTGTCCGTGTGGCAAACGAGTCAAGGCTGGTTCGAACCGTTGAATCGTTTTAGTCTTTCTCTTATCTTGAAGAGGGACAAAAAACGTGGCAAAAATTGGCCAAGAAGACGGGCAGAACTGTTTTCGCGCAACAGATTCATCCGATGTGCTTTATCTTTTTTTCCTGGATCAAAACGGGAAATTGGATCATCAAAAGGTTCTGCGATGGTTTTCTCATGATCGTAACCAACAGGAGAGGGAGGAGTGGCAGAGGCAATACCTTCGGGTATCTTATTTTTAATATTACTTCTTTTTGAACGGATATCCGTTTCAGCAATGATTTTGAAGTTAAAGTATTTAGTCATTGCCGGTGTAACTCCAAAGGCGAAGTCGATGCAATCATGGTAAGCCGATACAATCAAATGAGATAATTCTTTGAGGCCATCTTCGTTAAACGAAACATAGGTTGATTCCTGCGTGGATAATTTTTCAGAAGGAGGATTCCATCCCTTTTTCATTTCTGTAAATGATTCATCCGTTTGGTCAATCTCGAAGAAACAATCCCCCGATATGCGGCGAACAATAGCATCCGCGCCGGAAAAGTCCAGGTTTCTCCAGACATTTAACAGGTTCTTGCTGTCATAGTTCGCCAATATCCACGGAAGGACAAACCAGAGATGCCGCCGGTATTCCCGCGGGACGCTTATTCCCTGCAGGCAATAAATATCACGACCCTCTTTGTCTTTATGGTTCGACAAGCCGCAGCTTACAAGAAATGTCGTCTCGGGATAGTTCAAACAGTAGAGAGGCAAAAGTGATGATTTGCTGAGGATATGTTTGTGCTCATCATACGAATCGTATAATCGATTTAATGCCTGAAGGCTTTCCAAAGAAACCTTTGGCGGAATAATCATCCACCGGTAATCTCTGGACAAGGAACGAGAGTATAAGAGTTCCCGATAGATCATGCAATTCGTCTTACCCTTTCCAGCGCCTTATTGAGGAGAGGTTCAATATGTGGTTCAAATTGACTTAACACCTCGTAATCCTTGTTTTTTTCTTCCAGGATAGCTCTGGCGATGCTCTCAGCATCTGGCTTGCGGGTAATGAGTGACCAAATCTTGTTTACTAGCCCCGCCTTTTTCAGAACTTCTGAAAGTTCTTTCTCGCGCTGTTTAATACTCTTGTGGGCCTCAACCTTCATCTGTTTTAACGTTTGTCCCAGACAATAAAACAAGACATGCTCTGCATTTAGCGGCGCCGGAAATCCTATGATTTTATCTTCAGATTTAAACGGATGCATTACGTCTCCTGTGGGAACAACCGTCCTTTTGGCATTCCCCTCTCCTACGGCGGAGACAGGGACTATGCCGCCCTGCCAGTCCGGATTTTGCTTACATAACGACACCATCTGATTGAACACTTCCAGACCACGTTCTATCAAGGGTGCGTAATTATCGCTTTTCCATTTAGAATCAACCGTATCAGCTTTTGTTAGCATGATTACAAAGGTTAGATTCCTGTTGGGATATACCCTGCTGTAGGTCGTGAATATCTCATGGATCCTGCGGGCGCCCGACCGGTGCCGTGCCTCTTTTATGTTAGAATAATACGTGAGGACAAAGGCATCGACGACGAGGATTACCGCATTACTGAGTTCGATATGAGAAGCGAGGTCAGAAATTTCTGATTTTGTTATCTCCGAAGTGTCATTTGAATCAGGAATATCGGTGATTTCCGTTAAAATACCGCCACGATAATCAATCCAGTCAAAATACGTTACCGGTTTTGAATTATAAAAAACTGTGAAAGGCCATACCGTGGTTTGTTGTGTCCCGTCCGGCCAGCTAAACGTATCTGCAAGAGAGAATCTGCTAAAATCACCGATACTCAGAATGGCCTTATCAAATGGTTGCATTGAACGTGGAGCAAGACAAAAACCCGCATCATTTTGCCCCGCGTCTCCCAAGGTCTCGTAAAGTGACGACATATACGTTGTTTTGCCTGAGCCTGAAATTCCTACCATGGTTACTTTCATATTCCAAATTACCTCTAATAAACGCTGTTAATTATCGTTGGCTATTCTGTAGTCGGTTCCTGGCTGCCGCTTCATCAGCAAAATCAGAAAGAGAGAAATTCTGTAACTGCCTGCCGCCTACTCGAAACATTTTCGTCGTATCATCTCCATGGTTACACCTAAAAATCCCATGATAAACGGCAACATAATTGCTACTTTTGAAAATCCGGCAATAATCCAAATCGTCACCGAAATAAAAAAACCAATTATTGCGCCCAGGAAAAAAAGATACATGAGGTGCGTCATACCCCGTTGGGTTTGCACTGGCGTTCTTTGCCCGGAGGATTTTGCCTCTCCGGAAATTAGCGCCTTTTTACTCAATTCCCTATGCTTTTTTATAGTATCTGACATCTGATTTTACCCGCAATTTTCTAAGGAATTAATTATAGTGAGTAATATCATTGAATCAAACATTTTTTTAATAATATTTTTGAATTTTGGCAACAATTTGGTTTTTTGAAAAGGTGGTTTTTCTTTGAAACAAGGGCGATTGGAATATCGCTTTTCCTGGAACAGGAGAAAGAGGCTCAGGAACACGAAGGCTGTTTGCCGTAAAGGGTAAGGTCTGTTACCTCATCCACCATAACGTCCGCCAGTTTTCCTGCCAGGTCCCGTGACCCGCGAAAAACAACGATATGGTTTTGCCTTGTCCTGCCCGACAGCTTATTTGGGTCGGATTTGCTGGCGCCTTCGACAAGCACCTGCACCTTTTTGCCAATCATTTTTCTATTCTCTTCCAGGCTGATACTTTTCTGCAATTCCAGCAACTTCATATTTCTCGCCCTTTTCACCCCATCGGGTAAATCATCTTCCAGTTCGGCAGCCTTCGTGCCTGTACGGGGTGAATATTTAAATATAAAACAATTATGAAAACGGATGTCTTCCATCAACCGCACCGTTTCCTGGAAATCTCCGTCCGTCTCTCCCGGAAAGCCCACAATAAAGTCGCTGGCTATGCTAATATGAGGGATCCATTCCCTTGCGTAAGAGATCAAGTCACGGTAATAATCCACCGTGTAACCACGACGCATCCTTTTGAGGATGGAGTCAGAACCCGACTGGGCAGGCATGTGCAAATGTTCACAGACCTTGCTCAGTCGGCTCATGGTACGGATGAGATCGCGGGACATATCCGCAGGATGTGAAGTCACAAACCGTATTCGTTCAAGCCCGTCTATATCGTTTAATTCCGAAAGCAGATCTCCAAGTGTTACACCCCCTGTCAAACCTTTCCCGTAGGAATTTATATTTTGACCGAGTAGGGTAACCTCCTTGCAACCATTTGATACAAGGGCTTGCACCTCTTCTTTTACATCGGCAATTGTCCGGCTGATCTCCCGTCCACGCACATAGGGCACAATACAATAGGAACAAAAGTTATCGCAGCCCCGCATAACCGTAACGAATGCCTGATAAAAATTTGGCCGGTAGGTCACTGCCCTCTTCACGTTAACGATCTGATCCTCCTCTACAGCAAGGACATGTGAACCATGATTTTTAATATTTAAAAGCAGTTCTGGCAACCGGGAAAACATGCGCGTCCCGCAGACCAGGTCAACATGAGGCATACGTTTAAATATAGATTCGCCGTCTTTTTGCGCCATGCATCCAAGGACACCCACAATGACTTCCGGATGTTTTTTCTTCAGCATTTTTAATGCACCGAGATGGGAATACACCTTATCTTCGGCATGCTGCCGTACGCTGCAGGTGTTGAACAGGATGACATCGGCCGCGTCAGGTTTGTCAACAATTCTGTAACCTTCTTCCTGTAATAACCCTAATGAGAGCTCGGCATCGAGTTTGTTCATTTGGCAGCCGAAGGTTTCAAAAAAAACGGTCTTGTATTGGCGGCCTTTATTAGTAAAATTAGGAGAATCGATCATGGTACGGATCTATAACAAACGATATGTGGGTTTTTTACTTACGCCCGGTTTAAAAGCAACTCCATTTTTTTCGAATGCTCAGCTATCAATTGTTGGCAAGCAGGTTCTGTCAGACCGCAGGAGGCTAGCGTAGCGTTTCACAAGGTGTGTCTACACGGGTTATTGTCATTGCGAGCACATTCGTATTGCCCCGTGTAAACTCCGCGAAGCAATCTTAAGTCTTTTGTAAACAACGGATTGCTTGCGTATAGATTTCTATGAAAACGACATACTAGCCGCTCTTAACCTAAGATTTACATTGTAACGAAACACGGGAGGTAATCCAAGTATTTTTTGGGTATCGTACCGTTTGCTGCCCAAATTCATACCTCACGGACCGCTAAGATTTTAAACAGGGAAATATTTGGTACGTGTAACAGAATATGCTTCAAACTTATCCGTGGGTAAATCTGGAGGGAATGCAATAGTGGACAAGTCGAAAAGGGATTCAGGTGTGGGTAAAAATAGGGGTAAAATTTGAATTTTAGAGAATGATACTTTATGAGAATATTGGTCGTAGAGGATGAAAAAAAATTAGCAGCCTATATAAAAAAGGGGCTCGAAGAAAACCACTTTGCCGTTGATGTGAGTCATGATGGTGAAGAAGGTCTCTTTCTGCTTAATGCAAATGAATATGATCTCGTTATCCTGGATATCCTGCTTCCAAAGAAAAGCGGACTCGAGATACTACAGCAGGCAAGAAAAAACGACAAGGATATGCCGATCCTTTTGTTAACTGCAAGGGATGCCGTTGAGGACAAGGCTCGTGGATTAGATTCAGGGGCGGATGATTACCTGGTAAAACCCTTTTCTTTTATAGAACTGATGGCACGGGTACGGGCATTAATCCGAAGGGGAAAGGTTCATTATCAAACACGGTTATCGGTTGCGGATATTTTGCTGGATGTGGCAACACACAGACTTTATCGAAATGGACAGCCCGTAGATCTTACCAATAGAGAATTTGCCTTGTTAGAGTTTTTTATGAGAAATCTCAATACGGTAATAACCCGTACCCAGATTGCAGAACATGTATGGGATTACAATTTTGACAGCCTTACCAATGTAATCGATGTCTTTGTAAATCGCCTGAGAAATAAGATTGATAAAGATCGCACCCATAAACTGATTCACACGATCAAGGGTGTCGGGTACATCATGAAAGATAAAAAATCATGAAATCGTGGACAATTCGCACAAAACTCACCTTCTGGTACACCAGCATTTTCGGAACGACGCTTGTTCTTTTTGGTTTATTAATCTATCTCGCATTTTCTTATGCAAATAACAAACGCATAGATGTCGGGCTTAAAGAAGAAGCTGATGGAATAGCTCATTATGCACAAATTAATATGAATTCTTTCAAGGAATACATTGTGCGTATCTCAAATGAAAGAGATGATGAATGGGCTGCGGGAAAATATGTCGCGATACTCGATTCTGCAGGAAACCTTCAATTCCGGTCGGGAAACTTAACGGATGCTCATCTGCCGCTGCAAAGCCATCAAATCAAGGAAATCCTTTCAGGAAAGATATACTTCAAGACTAAGAAGAACTCAAAGGGACGTCTTTTGCGTATCATTACGATGTCCATGATGGACACCCGGGGATTAATTCAGATTGGAATCGCCATTAACAAGGATGTTGCACTCAATATCTTTCTATTTATCCTTACGGCGCTGGGATTCCTTGCGATTGTCAGTAGCTGGTTTGGCGGTCGCTTTATGGCGAAAAAGGCCCTAAAGCCCATAGATCGTATGACAAAAGAACTCAGGAAGATCGAAACCGAACAATTGGGAGAAAGGCTGGCACTCCATCCGGCGAAAGATGAAATCCATAAGCTTTCGGGAGTTGTTAACGAAATGTTGTCGCGCCTGGAAAACTCTTTTAATCAGACACGCCGGTTCACAGCCGATGCCTCTCATGAATTGCGTACTCCTATCGCTATTATGAGAGCGGGACTCGAGATTGCTCTATCAAGAGAGAGGGATATCCGTGGCTATCAGCAAGTCCTTGCAAACACCCTGGAGGATTTGGGGCGGCTGTCTAAAATTGTAGAGAATCTGTTTCTCCTGGCAAAGGCAGATGTGGGACGTTATGAATTGCATAAGGAGCGGATGAATCTTTGTCCTGTTATCACAGATATTGCTGAACAGTTAAAACTTATTGCCGAGCCGAAAAATATCTTCGTATCCATGGATAAGATGGAAGAGGCATTTATTAGCGGTGACGACTTGCTTGTCAGGATGCTGCTTTTAAATCTCGTTGACAATGCCGTAAAATATACCCTGCCGCATGGGGCAATCAGGATGTCACTCGGCAAGACAAATGGTTATGCAAAAATCGTCATCAAAGATAATGGTATCGGTATTTCTCCAGAAGACATTCCTCACATATTCGATCGTTTTTACAGATCCAATAATGCCCGTACGGCAAACCATAACGGTACCGGGCTCGGACTCAGCATCTGTCAATGGATCGTCAAGTCCCATTATGGCACAATTGCTGTCGAAAGTACGCTGCAAAAGGGAAGTGCCTTTACCGTCACACTCCCCACCTGTTAGACCCCTGGATTACAAACAATTAATTTTGCGTTCATCCCCTGTTCATACACCGCACGATATAATGTAATTGCATAGGAATTATCATTGTATTTAAGCAGATTACCGGGTGGCACGGACAAGCGTTGTTTGTCTGTGCGATAAATTCCAAATCCGTGTGTATATTCAAGCACCATGGACGAACAAGTATGTCGTTCGACGGATTCTTCGGCAGGCTCAGGATGTAGCGCCGTGCATGGTGAGCCTGCCGAACCTCCCGATGAAGTCCATGTTACCCTGCAACCGAAGGCATAACTTGATGTCAAGGAATTTCAAACAGAGGGTTTCCCCGCTAGAAAGCTTAGCATGTCCCACAAATATTACTGGACAAACAGAGCTAACCCGACTTTCGCAATTCGAGCTGAAAAAAGGTTATTTTTAGGCATGAATCGCCCA
>NZ_MJUW02000033.1 GCF_001753675.2 Candidatus Brocadia sapporoensis
CCCTTGTATTTGCTGGCTTAGCAGCTCATACACCCCTCGAATTGCGAAGGTCGGGCTAATTCAGCCCGAAATTGACAACCAAATCGATTGCGACACTATTTGTGCATAGGGTAACGACATCTGTCCTCCATTTCCCTATAGTTTAGTTTTTTTCTAAAACAATTTTTAGCTGAATTTCTCCTGCGCGAATCTGCAGTCTTTAATTCATTGACACATTTTCCAAAAATGGGTATATTTATAAAAAAATAAATGTGCCTTTTTGTACCTTACTACAATCCTGTTAGTTGACAAAATAGGGTAATGCTAATAAATAGGATGCGCAGACAAGGCCTGTTTATTTTTCCCATTTTACGAAAGGTTGACAATGATCTCAATTGAGGATTTTTTGAAGATAGACCTGCGGGTAGCTGAGATAAAACACGCAGAGCCCCATCCAAATGCAGACAAACTCCTGATACTGAAGATCGATGCAGGTGACGGCATGGAAGGCAGGCAGATTGTTGCCGGGATTAGAAGCACTTACCAGCCAGAAGAACTGGTCGGGAAAAAAATTGTTATTGTTAATAACCTGGCGCCCGCAACTCTGCGGGGAGTGGAAAGTCAGGGAATGTTGCTGGCAGCAAAAGACGGGAGCCAGGTGGTAATCCTTACAACGGAAAAGGATATAAAGCCAGGATCCAAGATACAATAAAAACTGAATTGCTATTTTATTCATTTGCAGAAAATGGCAAAAAATAACCATGCTGCAGGAGTTATACATATCGAATTTTGTATTGATTGACAAAGTCACCATCACCCTTTGCGAACGGCTGAACGTATTTAGCGGGGCAACGGGTGTAGGAAAATCCATGATAATCGGGGCTCTGAATTTCATCATTGGTGGTCGGGCAACCGCAGATCTCGTACGGAGTGGCAAAGAGGAGGCAACGGTTATCGGTAAATTTTCCATTACCGATGGAAGTCTTTTGATGCAGATTAAAAAGATATCAGATAACAACACTATAGAAGAAGAACTTCTGCTCCAAAGGAGCATCGATACAAACGGCCGGAGCAGGTGCCGCCTCAACGATTTTCCGATCACGGTATCCATGCTGAAAGAAATCGGAGAAATCCTGATCAACATTCACGGTCAGCACGAACATGAAACCTTGTTGCATGGCATAAACCAACTTTACATTCTGGACGATTTTGGAGGGATATCCCCGTTGCGTGAACAATTTGCCGATATTTATCAGCAGTTCACGGAAAAGACCATCCTGAGAGATACCTTGAAAAGCAATCAATTGGAACGAGGGCAAAAGAGGGATCTGTATGCCTTTCAAATCGATGAGATTGATAAAGCACAACTTAAAGCCAGCGAGGCAGAAGAACTTGAAAAGGAAAAGACTCTCTTAAGTAACGCCGAAAAAATTTACAGCACGATCTCCTCATGCTATTCCCAGCTTTATGAGTCTTCTGATGCTATTCTGGAAAGGTTGAAATCTGTCCGGCGCGAATTACAATCGATTGCAAAACTTGACGACACCCTGCAAAAGATATTCGATGATTCCACACAATCTGCGTATCTGATGGAAGACATGGCTTTTTCTTTGGGGAAATACCGGGACGGATTCAATTACGACCCGCAAAGGCTTGAGATTATTGAAGAACGTTTAAACACGATTAGAAAGTTAAGCTCTAAATATGGAAGTACGATCAAAGAAATTTTGTCCTATCGTGATGAAGCATCAGAAAAACTGAAGCTCCTTTCGGAGGAAGGTGCCGTAGCCGGGAATCTGGACGAGGAAATACATAAACTTACGAATGATCTGAAACAGAAGGGCGGCGAATTAACCAGAAAACGCCTTTCCACAGCAGAGCAATTAACGCCACTCATTAATAAAGAGCTACACGACCTCGGTATCCCCCACGGCCGGTTTTCCGTTCAGCTTACTTCGTCTTTTTTACATAACCATAACGATCCACAGGTTTCCGATGCAAAGAGACACGGTTTTGACCAGGTGGATTTTCTCATCTCACCCAATCCAGGCGAAGATTTAAAACCGTTGAAAAAGATTGCCTCAGGTGGGGAAATCTCACGGGTCATGCTGGCGCTCAAACACCAACTGGCTAAAGCAGACAAGACGCCGGTATTGGTTTTTGATGAGATTGACGCCAACATAGGAGGAAGAATGGGAGAGGTAATTGGAGAAAAGTTGAGCAGTATTGCCAGGTCACACCAGGTAATATGCATTACCCACCTCCCTCAGATTGCCAGCTACGCAGATGAACAATGGAAGGTTCACAAAGTAGTAAAAAATGGCAAGACTTATTTAACTATTGAAAACTTATCAGGCAAATCCCGGCTTGAAGAAATTGCCGAAATGATCCGGGGAAGTGAAAAAACGGACATCACCCGGAAACAAGCCCAGGAAATGCTGCGTGATGCAAAGCGAAAGGTAAAAAACTAGGACTCATGCTGGAACGTTTACAGAAAATACTGGCAGAAGCAGGATTAGGCTCCCGCCGTGAATGTGAGAGAATTATTGCGTCAGGAAGAGTAACCGTCAACGGAAAACGTGTTACAACCCCAGGTATAACGGTCGATGGAGATACAGCCGATATCCGTTGTGATGGCACCTTGATACGAAAACAGCGTAAGATTTATTTTTTACTGAACAAACCGAAAGGTTATGTGTGTACAAATCGTGACGAACTGGAACGGTTAAAGGCGATCGATATTATTAAAAATGTAACTCAGAGGATATATACCATAGGCAGACTGGACAAGGAGAGTGAAGGGCTGATTATTGTAACCAATGACGGTGACCTTGCAAACAAACTATCTCATCCGAAGCACGAGGTGAATAAAACCTATTTTGTAGAGGTGGATGGATACCTGACGGATACGGCAATTGAGGCCCTGGAGTCTGGTGTTTGGCTTTCCTTTGGCAAGACACAACCCGTACGAGTTCGCAATGTACGCAGAGGCAGGCACAGAAGCAGGTTTGAAATGGTGCTGAAGGAAGGTAAAAACCGGGAGATCCGGCGTATGCTTGTTGACTGTAATTATAAGGTGCGCATTCTGCGCCGGATAAAAATCGGCAATTTATATGATCCAAGTCTAAAAATCGGCAGATATCGCAAATTAACGGATAATGAGTTGGCGCGGCTTTATGCGCTGGCTGAGAGAGGAGCCGCACGCCGGGTAAATATCCGGGAGTCTTTAACTGACTCAAAAGCATAAAAGTATTCTTTGAATACCACCACCAAAAAAAGAGAAACAACAAAACCTACCTTTCTGCCTTTTTAATAGGAACGGAGAGAGATGAGCAGGAAAATTCAGATGAAAGAGATGACACAGCTACAACTGGCCAGACAAAATATCATTACACCTGAAATGAAGCAGGTTGCTACAGACGAAAGCCTTGAGCCTGAGTATATCAGAGAACGAATTGCCGAGGGGAAGATTGTCATTCCTGCAAACCATAAGCGTACAGCCACAAAGATCTGCGGTATTGGAGCAGGACTTAGGACCAAGGTTAATGCCAATATCGGCACGTCAGCCGATTATGCCAATATCGCCAGCGAGATGGATAAATTACGGGCAGCCGAAGAAGCAGGAGCTGACGCCGTAATGGATCTGAGCACCGGCGGCGATTTGCGAACGATACGGAAAAAGATTCTCGAACTAACCTCCATTGCCATAGGAAGCGTTCCCATCTATGAGGCGGCCGTTAAGAGCGTCCAGCAAAAACATTCCATTGTCGATATGACGGCAAAGGACATGCTTGATGCGGTGCGGTTGCATTGTGAGGACGGCGTAGATTTTATAACCGTGCATTGTGGCGCCACAAAGGGAGTGCTTAAGCATCTGAAAGAAAACAAACGCATTTGCGGCGTGGTAAGCCGCGGCGGGACATTTTTGGTGGAATGGATGATCCACAACGGACAGGAAAACCCGTTGTATGAAAAATACGATGAGATATTGGCTATTGCAAAGGAATTTGATGTTACCCTGAGCCTGGGAGATGCCATGCGACCAGGAGCTTTGGCAGATGCGTTTGATCGTGCACAGGTGTATGAGTTAAACGTACTCGCAGAGCTTGCACAAAGGGCATTGGATGCTGGTGTGCAGGTTATGGTGGAAGGCCCTGGCCATGTGCCCATAAATCAGATAACTGCTCAGGTCCAGTTACAAAAGGAACTCTGCAAAGGGGTACCTTTTTATGTGCTCGGACCAATTGTCACGGACGTCGCACCGGGATATGATCATATTACCTCTGCCATTGGTGGAGCTATTGCTGCTGCTGCAGGGGCCGACTTCCTTTGCTATGTAACCCCAACAGAACACTTAAGTCTGCCTGGTCCGGCTGACGTAAGAAGCGGTGTCGTAGTAGCACGAATTGCCGCCCATGCCGCCGATATTGCCAAGGGCATTAAATCGGCATGGGAGTGGGACAAAAAGATGTCGCAATTCAGAAGAAAAAGAGATTGGGAGGGACAGTTTCAGACCTGCATCGACCCAACAGTAGCCAGAAGTATCCGCGAAAAGGGACGTCCGCAAAATGACGAAGTCTGTTCCATGTGCGCTGAATATTGTGTCTTCAAGCTTAGCGACAAGGTATAAAGCCAGCAGCAAAAAGGACCAAACTGTTAATGTGTTCTTTCTGGGTCAATCAGCGCGCAGATTTCTTCGCTCGTCCGGTTGAGCGCCTCGTTAATCACTGTCGTTAAGTGAAATCATTTAACTTCAAACCGAGATGTCTCTCTATTTCCGGCCTACGAATATTTCTTATTTCTCGGAGCGGTATAGCACACGAAATTCTCTAGGCAAACGAGTGTTACAGCCTCTGGAACAGGCTGCCGTTGAAAATCTTCAAAGTTACCTCTTCAGTAGGGCAATAGTCGTGAGTCGCGTTTACTGTGGACTGATTGCTAGACGGCACCAATTGCTAAAAAGCAAAAGGGGTTGAATGCTTTGAAAGGGCATTTTAATCAATAACAAAAATTTGCACCTTTTCTTATCACTTTCTTACCAAATTGTGCGTCTGCTCCTTCGCGTACGCCGGGCTTGCTATTTGCCGTCCAACAGCATGTAAAACTCCGGGAGAATTTCTTCTCGCGCCTTAGTTCCTCCAGGCATATCTGATGCCTTCCTTCCTATTTCCAGTCGGGCAAAGACAACCAGTCGGTTATCCTTTTTTGCTCGACCCACAAACCATCCCTGTGGCCGGCTTTCGTCTTCCTTGCCATCACTTCCATGCAGTCAGCCACTGCCGCTCTTTCCATGCACCACCCATCCCCTGATTGCTTGGTATTGCAGGATAATGACACCCGTCATGTCATATGCCATCTCGGACACAGGCAGCTTATGCGCAATAAAGCGATAAAGAAATTGGATCTGCTCCTTGGGGGGGATATGGACAGGGAAGACATCAACCAGGAGCGGGTCAGACCATTGTGCATTCCCGGATCACCCGAGAAGTCCTGATTTCCATACTCAAATTTCTTTACGTACTCCGAAAATCGCGCATCCCCGAGTCAAGTTGTCAATTGCTGGGAGAACCACACAACGGAGTCACTCCGCCGTAGCGCCGGATAGCCCTTCTTAAATTTCAGGTCTCTCTGAGAGGGATTGTATTCCGGCTTCAATTCCCAGATGGGCGTACTTGGTGATCGCAGAATTCCACTATTAAATCCCATGATCGCCAATGCGATCTTGAATGAGGAGCATGGAGAATCTCGCCGACCACACTCTACAGTCCTATGAAATACATTCCCGGTAACGGCATCTGCGATGATGGTGCACTTAACCCGACTTTCGCAATTCGAGCTGAAAAAAGGTTATTTTTAGGCATGAATCGCCCA
>NZ_MJUW02000102.1 GCF_001753675.2 Candidatus Brocadia sapporoensis
AATAACGTCCCTTCGGGATTACATAATCAATATTTTGTTCGCTCATAGTGTTTGTGAGCGAAAGTACGCTGGATAGTTACCAATAATCAGGCTTGAGTCGTCTATCCCTATTTTAAAATGAATGTTTCACAAACAACGTTGTGCAAGTTTCACACGGACAAACGGAGTTTGTCCGTGCCACCCTGTTTGTTAATTCAGAAGATTCGCCAACGGTGAATTCTTTGAGTATAGGGACAATCCATACATTACCACCTCTATGCATTATATCTTTATTAGCACAGAAGTTTTTCAAAAAACTAAAGTGATACGAACTTCTTCAATAAAAAAAACCCCGCCAGTCTGCGGGGTTTTTTATTAATCAGAAATTGCCAAAATTCACAAAAACCGATCCGGAATGTAACCGGTTTATTATTAATACATATCTCCGTATCCGCCATATCCTCCACCCGGCGGCATGGGCGGCATCTTTTTCTTTTCCGGTATCTTACCAACAATAGCATCCGTTGTGAGGAGCAATGTGGAGATACTGGCGGCATTTTGTAGCGCCGTCCTGACTACTTTTGTTGGATCGATAATGCCTTCACTCACCATATCACAATACCGGTCAGCACTCGCATCATATCCTTCATTGCCTTTGGCCGTTTCAACGTTTTGCACAACAATTGCGGCATTTACCCCTGCATTGGTAGCAATTTGCCGTAAAGGCGCCCGCAATGCCCTGCGGACAATATCAACTCCTACGGCTTCGTCCCTGGACAGTTTCAGGGCGTCTAAAGCCGGAAGACACCGCAAAAGAGCTACACCTCCGCCTGGAAGTATACCCTCTTCAACAGCTGCACGGGTGGCATGGAGCGCGTCTTCCACACGGGCCTTTTTTTCCTTCATCTCGCTTTCGGTTGCAGCTCCCACATTAATCTGTACCACACCACCGGCCATTTTTGCCAGCCTTTCCTGGAGCTTTTCCCGGTCATAATCTGAAGTAGTTATCGAAATTTCTTTTTTAATCTGTTCAATACGGGCTTTGATATTTTTGCCCTCGCCTGCTCCTTCGATGACGATAGTATTTTCCTTATCAATTTCGATTTTCTTTGCACGACCAAGATCTTTGATTTGTATGGTTTCCATATTGATACCGAGATCTTCAAAAACCGCCTGTCCACCGGTCAAAATAGCAATATCTTCCAGCATGGCCTTGCGTTTGTCTCCAAACCCGGGTGCCTTTACTGCTGCACATTTCAGAGCACCGCGAAGTTTGTTGACTACCAAGAGGGTCAACGCCTCTCCTTCTATTTCTTCAGCAATAATTAAAAGGGGTTTCCCTGTTTGAGAAATCTTTTCTAAAAGCGGAACCAACACCTTTGCAGTAGTAATTTTCTTTTCGTGGATTAAAATATACGCATCTTCTAACACGCATTGCATCGTATTGGGATTCGTGACAAAATATGGTGACAAGTACCCTTTATCAAACTGCAGCCCTTCAATCCATTTTGCTTCGGTTTGCAGGCTTTTACCCTCTTCCACCGTTATCACCCCGTCTTTTCCGACTTTTTCCATAGAATCAGCGATAATCTTGCCAATTTCTTTGTCGTAATTCGAAGCAACGGTAGCAACTTGTTCAATCTCTTTTCGTCCCTTTGTTGCAATGCTCATTTCTTTCAATTTCTTTACGATGGCCTCAACAGCCTTATCAATACCACGTTTCAAAGCCATTGCATTCGCGCCTGCGGTTACATTTTTCAATCCTTCAACAAATATCGCTTCAGCAAGCACCGTTGCAGTCGTAGTGCCGTCACCGGCAACATCACTGGTTTTTGAGGCGACGGATTTTACCATCTGTGCACCGATATTTTGCATATGATCTGAAAGTTCAATTTCCTTTGCAACTGTAACCCCGTCCTTTGTTATGGTAGGCGAACCGAAACTTTTTTGTATGATAACATTGCGTCCCCGTGGTCCCAAAGTAATCTTCACGGCATCTGCCAGTTGCTTAACACCAAGCTTAACGGTATCAAGTGCGTCATGATCAAATACAATCTTTTTTGCCGACATATCAAAGTATCCTCCAAAATTTTCACTATCAATAAAAGCAAATCAAATATCTGGGGAAACATTAGCAAAATAAATGCCTATTATTTTATTTTGTAGTATTTTTATCTATATTGCTTCAATGATACGTAACTTATGATGTTTCAACAAAATAGACACCGTTACATCGGGATATGAAAAATAACGAGAGACACTTTTCAGTAAAAGGCGTGCCATTATGACAGTATTCACCGGTGACGAATTCTTGTTTATGTGTCAATTTGACAGACGTTTTGGTTTTTATATCGTTAATTGCAAACCCTGATTCGGCAGGCACAGAAAATATCTACCTCTTTTATGAAGGCGTCACAAAAGTGATTTCCTATGAATAACCCGGCAATGCTGATATGTTACAGTTCTATACTTTTTTCAACACCGATTTCATCGGTATAGTCATATGCCGGATAAAAATTTTTCTTACTGTTCTTATCACCACTTTTACCCGGGTTTATATTTATCCTACCATTCTTACTCACTTTTGGCACAGTACCAGAAACAAGCCCCGTGGCTTTTACAGCAATTGAAGAACCAGACCCGT
The DNA here is from genome assembly GCF_001753675.2 of Candidatus Brocadia sapporoensis. Lineage (GTDB taxonomy): Bacteria > Planctomycetota > Brocadiia > Brocadiales > Brocadiaceae > Brocadia > Brocadia sapporoensis. The sequence goes on from NZ_MJUW02000102.1 coordinate 2,624, forward strand.
CTCCATCGAGCTTGACCCTCCATGTAACCGCGCTACTTTCTCCAGCCTGCAAATATCCGATATCGATTCCGGGCACGCCCTCCAGCAAGAGCATTTTTGGGGGTAAGGTGATCTCTGCACGGACGTTGAATGCAGAATAGGCATGACAATCAAAAGGTTGCGGGCAGGGATAGGTAATCTCTGCAGTTACCTCTAGTACTGAACCGGCGGTTGTTTCACCGGTGGTATGAATGGTAACCGTCCAGGGCATCATTACGGCCCCCCAAAAAGGGTGATCGGTTCCATATCCCGTATAATTCCATGCATTTTCAAAGTCAGTCATGCTCCAGGTAATAATCCCATCAAGGTTTGTCGCTCTGGTTAAGTCACGCCCCCATGGATCCACAAAATAAACAACTCCTTTTTCTTCATCATACCCCACAATTATCCGATAATGCCCGGTATCATCATCTCGTGCATATTTCATGAGTAGAACTACAGGGATATTTTGAGTAATAAGTCTTTTAAGATCTGTCCACCACAGGCAGTCTGAAGCATAACTAAAAGAAGCATAACCCAAGGGTCTTTCTGAATATCCGGCTTTAGGAGCACTTTTAGGGAAGCATCGTCCCCGGGCTGCACTCAAACGACTAAAACAACCAGCTCGCACCATATCCCACGTATAAGTACCCATGGAAGAAGATCGCGTAACATCTGAGATGGCCTTTTGATCGATATCCTCGCTCCAGAAGTCGTATAGTATCTCAAGGGCTGCAGGACCGCAGGAAAAAACGGTAATTTGCTTGTGGTACGGCACACCAGCAATGAGATGTGTCTTCGGCAAACTTGCCGTTTCACCTGCACAAACCATTGGAGTGCAGAAACTCAAAAACGCTAAAACCGACAACCATATAATGCGCCTATATCTGATTCTCATTTTCTCTCATCCCTGTTCAGAATATGTTATGAGACAATCGTAATTCATCCGCTACGGCGTGTACTAAAAGCAAAAAGAGGCAAAGCCATTTGTTTCCGTTTACAGAGGAACAAATTCGCGCGTAATGTTACTTTTTGTATCTGATATATACTTGTTTTTCTGCCTCAACAGGTTTGTAATCTCATCCGCCTTCATAGGACAGTAGAACAGGTAACCCTGTACATAATCACAGTTATACAAACGCAACAGGTCTAATTGCCCTTGTGTTTCCACCCCTTCTGCAATTACTTTTATTTTAAGCGTGTGTGCCATATCGACAATCGATTTAACAATTGTTGATGCATCCGAACTGGTATCGATGTCCGAAATTAAAGACCGGTCAATCTTTAACGTACTGAAAGGAAGATGTTTCAGGCTGTTTATCGAAGAAAAGCCGATACCAAAATCATCCATCATGAGATGTATTTTCATTTTATTCAGTTCTTCAAATATTTCGAGGACAAGCCCTTTGCTCTCCATTACCGTACTTTCTGTGATTTCCAGTTCAAAGGCATCGGCAGGTAAGCCGGTATTTTTAATTATAGCGCCGATCTGCTCCGGTAATTCTTTGTGCCGGAATTGTAATAAGGATATGTTAACCGTGACGGTTATGGTTGAAAATCCCATGTCATGCCATATCTTGTTTTGAGCGCATGCCTCTTGTATTACCCAATAGCCGACTTTATCAATCTCCATGGTTTCCTCTGCCAAAGGAATAAACTCATCTGGTAAAATCAAACCCCGTTGCGGATGTTGCCAGCGAACGAGTGATTCCAGAGCAACAATCTCCATGGTTGCTAATGACACAATGGGTTGATAATAAATTACCAATTCTGACCGCTCGATAGCATGCCGTAGATCTGCCTCCAACTGTAAAAAGTTCATTGCATGGGCATGCATTTCTACATTAAATATTGCATACCGTGCCTTACCAAGCATCTTTGCCCGATACATTACCGTATCGGCATCCCGCAGAATGTCCTCCGGACGATTATACAGTTCCCCTTTCAGAACGATTCCAATACTGGCGGAGACAACGATTTTGTGCCCATCGAGAACAAAAGGAGCCTTCAAGGCTTCCAGAATTCTCTCTGCCACAAATTTTGCATTAAAATGGTCATCGACATTATCAAGAAGGATTGCAAACTCATCTCCTCCAAAACGTGCGACCGTATCGGATTTCCGCAGACAGTCTCTCAGTTTTTGTGCGATTAAGACCAGCAATTTATCTCCCGACAGATGTCCGAGGCTGTCATTTACAACCTTGAAACGGTCGAGATCGAGAAATAATACAGAAAACGTACTGTTTCTGTTTCTTTTTGAGTGTTCAAGCAATCGCTCCAATCGCTCCATGAACAGGTTCCTATTGGGCAGATTCGTTAACGTATCGTGAAATGCATTGTACCGTAGCTGATCGATAAGACGATTGCGTTCGGTAATATCACGTAAGATCCCTACGATTCCTATTTCTTTGTCGTTTATATCCTTCAGGATAGACGCAGACAGAAATGAGGGGAAAGTTTCTCCATTTTTTTTTCTTTTATTTATTTCTCCCTCAAACATCTTTTCTTTTAGTATTTTATCAATAACCTGTTTGGATTCCGCAGCATCGGCAAACAACATGCGGATAGATTTACCGACTACTTCTGACTTGCAATAGCCAAACATTTTTTCGGCAGACGGGTTAAATTCGGTAATTGTTAACTCTAAATTGGCTGCTACAATCATATCCAGCGAACATGCAACAAGATATTCCGAGTAATTTTTTGCTGATCTGACGGCTTCTTCTGCACGCTTGCGTTCAATGGCATGACGGATCGATTTTTCCAGCAGAGAAGAGTTTATCTGTCCCTTAATCAGGTAATCCGACGCCCCTTTTCTTATCGCCTCCATATCCACATGATAATCGTCCTGTCCAGTGAGTATGATGATAGGGGACTTGCACCCAAGGTTTATTGTTTTGTGCAAGAGTTCCAATCCGGTATGTTCGCCGTAACCAAGCCGATAATCAAAGAGATACACATCATACTGTTTGCCCTGGATCTTTTCCAATGCCTCGTCATAGGTTTTTGCCCAATCCAGTTCAGGTTTCCAGGTCGAAATTTCAGAAACTAATTCGCGAACTATCACATAATCATCTTCGTCGTCATCTACGAGAAGTATTTTTATCCGGTTAATGTTCATAATCTTTCTATTCCTTAATGTGGAAGTTCAACAATTTCGAACCAATATCTTGACAACCCCTTTACAATCATCACTAATGTTGTAAAGTCCGTTGGCTTGAGTACGTATGAATTTGCGCCCAAATCATATACGAGACTAATATCTTCAACCCTTTTTGACGTTGTCATGATAATAACGGGGATTCGCTTCAGGTCCGGGTCTGATTTGATTTCTCTTAAAGCGTCTTGTCCGTTTTTTCTGGGCATATTCAAATCGAGGAGAATAATAGCCGGGTGTGGCGCATTATTAGGCCGGGAGTGTTTCCTCCGTGCATGAAGATAATCCATTAACTCCTGACCATCCTCAACGTAATGAATCACATGGTGCACGCCAGCTTCTTCAAATGCGTCTTTGAGTATGAGACGATCGTCAGGATCGTCTTCCGCTATTAAGATAGTAAATGGCTTCCTGGTGTTTTTCATCTTCTTTTCCTTTTATCTGGTCTACCGGTAATACAATAACAAACTTCGCTCCTTTCCCGGGAGCGCTTGTTGCGGTAATAGTACCACCGTGACGCTCCACAATTTTTCTGCAAAGCGATAGTCCTATACCCGTTCCTTCATATTCATCGCGCCTGTGCAGCCGTTGAAAAATTCCGAATATGTACTCGGCATATTTCTCATCAAACCCAATTCCATTATCTGCGACTGTAATCTCGCAAAATCCATTGTGGTGAGAAGTCTGGGTATGATCTTGTTTTAAGCTCCCGAGGCATTGTGCCTGTATCTCTATATGGGGGGGTACATCTTTGAGATGGTATTTCAGGGCATTCCCGATGAGATTTTGAAATAATTGGCGCATTTGAACAGCATCCGCATTAATAACCGGCAAATTCCCAACGTTTATACATCCTTTTGTCCTTTCTATTTGGATTTCCAAATCGTTGATTACATCCTGAACTATCTTTGCAAGATCAACCGGAGTAAACAAACTGTTCTGTGTAGCAACCCTCGAGTAGGCGAGAAGATCCGTGATAAGTGTTTGCATGCGCCTTGACGCATTTCTCATACGTTCTATGTAATCACGCCCTTCATTATTCAAAACCTCTCCATGCTTCATGACCAATCGGTCACTAAATACCATTACCTTTCGCAACGGTTCCTGCAGGTCGTGAGAAACGATATAGGCAAACTGCTCCAAATCCTTATTGGAACGGATAATTTCCCTGGTTTTTTCTTCGAGCGCTTTTTCTATCTGCTTTCGGGTAGCAATTTCCTGCAACAGTTTTTCATTGGTATCCATAAGTTCCTTATTGTGCGATTCTATTGCACAACGATATGCCCGTAAACGGCTAATCATATTATTAAAAACCGTTGCAAGATCTGAAATTTCATCGTTCGTATGAACATGAACAACATGTTCAAATACTCCATCGGATACTTTTTTTGTTATCAAACTCAATCTTTCGATAGGGGCAGTAATTCTCTTCGTAAGAAAAAGGGTTAACATAATGCCGACAAATATAAATAAAAGGGTAAAGGCCGAAGTAGATATCTGGAATTGTCTTATCCTTTTGTAAAGATTTTGAAGAGATAATCCGAGATGAACATACCCGATAATCTCCTGATTTCCATTCTTTCCCGTGGTTAACAAGTCATCCGCTGATTTATTATTAATAAGACCAATTACCGGCGATAAGACGCTAATATATCGATTCCCATCCTCCGTATTAATAAATTCTTCATGGAGGAGCGGTGGGGGGAAACTGGAATTTGCCATATTCGTTGCCGGAGCCGGCGGAATTATCAATCCGGATTTAAAGCTTTTACACATGAGTTGTCTCTTTCTTTTATCAAGAAAGCATACATAGGCAATATCTTCATCTACTTCCAGGCTCTCAATTGTCTGCCTCATGGATTCCCTGTCCCCGGTGTAGATACTATATTCACTCGTTTGTGACACCATGCTGGCAATGATCAAGCCATGATTTACAAGGCTGCGATATATGTGAGAGGTGGTATTTCGTATGATGAAATAACTGATTCCTGCCGAAGTTACCAAAATAATGAAAATGGTTAAAAGGTTAAATTTCATTACAATGCTTACGCGTCTCTTTTTTTTAGTTACCTGTGTGGTGGACATAATCATTCGTCATAAATTTGATATGCATCATGAATATACTTTTCCTGAAACACGACCTTCATACGTCTGGCCGTTCTCAGATTCAGAACATAACGCAAGTTTCGAGGAAAAGAGACAGGGACAGAAATCACCTCAACCCCCTGCTGTATTTTAATGGCCTTCTCTCCGCATTGCACACCGATATCATAAAAATCATATTCCAGGGAGTAAAGCGCTCCAGCCTTTACCCATGCGGAAGAAAGACCACAGAATGGTATCTGATTTCTAAAGGAAAACAATAGTATTTGCTTCGCTGTGAGTGAATTATATACCAGCGGGTCATTTATTCCCCACAAGATATCAATGTCGTTTGCTAAAATTTTCAGCGCTGCAGGAATATCTTTTGGCGAATGGATTTCGACTGGCTTAAACTCGAGTCCCATCGTCTTTGCTACTCTTGTGGCAGATCGGATATTCTCCTGATTCTCCGCCGGATTGTACATAACCCCAATTTTTCTTACATCCGGAAGAAACTTTTTTAACCAGGAGAACTGTATTTCTGCCGGAAAGCTCAATATTACCCCTGTGACATTACGAGCATGCTTTATAGCGCTATCATCAAGAATAAAGGTTGCAATAATAGGTATATCAGTAAACATCCTGATGACTTCCACCACGGGAGTAGTCCCAACAGTGAATATTACATCAGGATTGATTTTTTTGATAGTATCAAGGATTTGCGCTGTTTGTTCTTTTTCACCTTCTATGACAAAGACACTGTATTTTACATGTCTTTTTTGTTCCGTAACTGTTTTCTGAAAACCGTCAATCACCTCTTTGTAAGGAGATTCGTTACGGCCGGCAAGCACAGCAATTTGGTATTCGTTTGCTAAGGTTGCGGGAATGCCGGCGCATAAAACAGAGAGCATCGTAACAAACACCCTGAAAATGATAGGCATTTTTCTTCTGTGCATAGTTTGTGTTGCTTATTCATACCTAAAATGCGTACGTAATCCTGATGCGAAATGTCCTGCCAAATTGCTCAATGGAATCCTCTGTGTGCTCTTCACCACCCGGGTCTTCGTATTTATTATTTAACAAATTAAAAATGCCTCCCGAGAGCTCCAATGTCTTGAAAATATTCCGGCTATACAGTGTTACATTTGTAACAAAAACGTCCTTCACAGAATTACGTAAAATTGTTTTCCGGCTGCTTTTATACTGCTCTTCTCCGCTTAAAAAGAGTCTTCTTTTGATCAGCGGAACAATCATATTGAACTTCGCCAGGTGTTTGGGAGAATTTACCATGACTTTCCCGGTATCGTCCTCTCTGGCTTCCTGAAGACTATAACTTGCCCTCCCCTCAAATCCATTTTCCCATTTTCCTTCCAGTTCAAATTCCAAGCCTTTTGCATGAACTCCCTTTACATTATCAAACATCTGTAAACCGTCGTTAGGATCGTTTTTTAGGGAGATGAAATCGTCTATAGAATTATAAAAACCAACAACTGTTCCACGCAGATGTTTCCCTAAATACTGCTCGTAAATGGCCTCATAGGAATGAATGGTCTCGGGATTAAGACCGGGATTGGCCTTTTGGGAAGTGCCGTCTCCATAATAAAGTTCGTAGGCATTGGGTTCACGAAATGCCCTGCCATAAACAAACTTAAAAGTCGTTTTCTCAAAAGGAGTATAAATCAGGGCTGCACGGGGATTGGCAGTCCCACCAAAGGTTTCAAAATAATCAAAACGAACGCCGGCCTGCAAGGTCAGGAAATCGGTAATGGTAAACTCATCCTGAATATACGTTGCCCAATAATTCGATTGGCGTTTGTCATCAAGGATGGTACCATCTGTGCTGTGAGCATAGAAGCGCTGGTCCTGCTGCATATTATGCCGGGAATCCAGGCCAAAGGTGCATTTGTGCTTTTCAAGAAATGTTTTGGTTAACTGCATCTCTCCTTGTAGCCATTGACTATCAATATCATCAGAATATTTTAATTTTCCTGTTGATGCTTCAGAATAATAATCATCATTATACTTATAAAAATTATAGCTGACCCTGGACAGCAAGTGTACCTGGTTACCAAATGTGTGATCATACTTCAAATCGGCCCAGCCCCGTTCATCTGCGGTAAAATAACGTTCGTTAAAGATCGTTTGATAGGGAGCAGTTGGAACATCCTTTTCTCTCCTATGGTAATTTAATTGCAAGGAAAGATCACGATACGAAAATCCAGCAAAAATATTTTTAAACTGATCGTTGTCAAGATTTTCTGCAATACCATTATTATTTTTGGGCTGGTCGAACTCTTTAAAAAAAAGCCGATCGTCCCCTTCGCTATCGTAGTAAGAGCCGGAAATTATCATTTCAAGACCATTGTGAAATTTCTCACCGTAGCTCATACGGGTCTTGTAAGTCTCATAATTACCAGCTTCTCCGGATACCTCGGTACCTCTAAAATCTCTGCCCTGCCTGGTGATCACGTTGATCACTGCAAAAAATGCATTTGTACCATAGAGCGAAGAACCAGAACCGCGGATAATCTCGATACGTTCAATAAGACCAATATCGATAGGAAAATCGGTGCCAATAGGCGCCTGGTCATAAACAACATCATTTATTCTATGCCCATCGATAAGGAGGAGGATACGGGTGTTGTAATCCCCCGGTAACCCAAAGCCTCTTACCCCTACATAATGATAGTTTCTGTCATAGGTAACATAGAATCCGCGCACACTCCGTAAAATTTCTGAAAAATTCCAGTACCCATATTTTTTGATCTCCTCCGCCGTTATAATACTCACGGAGGAGGGCGCTTCGGTTATCTTTTGCTCATATTTTGAAGCGCTATATACGGAGGGGATTTCCTGGAAAAGTATCGATTCTTCACTTATCGACGTCGATTCCGGGAGTTGTTCACATTCTGCCAAACGCAGTGAAGACAAAAAAAAGAGGGGAATTATAACAAGAAATGTTCGAAACTTTCCATGTACTGGAGAAAAGAAAAAATATTTCATTTTATTACAAATACTTAACATTCCCGGTTCTACATGTTATAAATTTTATACGAGAATTTCGAAGATGTGCATACGTAGTTGTTTCAAAGATGCCATCTAAGAAATTTAACCGAAAAACGAGTTTTGTCTTTTCGTTTTTTTCATCCATGAAAGGACATTGTATTTGTTGGCAATACTATAATAATATCATTACGATAGTTCAACTAAAATAATTGGGAAAATTTCTTTGTCCGGAAGAATGGCGAGTATATAAAGGCGTATTACGGAGTATCGTGTTCGGCGGGGAGATAATTTTTGTCTTTGATTCCGGGTATTTAGGGTGTTGAAAACGCCGTGCAGAAAAACTGACAGGAATTATGATATTTCGGAATCTTGTTTGATGGAGAACGAAGGGAATCTTCGCTCTCCGTCAAACCATGCATGCTCTTATTGCATTGCTGTCGTTACTTTTTGGTGTGCATTCAGGAGTGTTTTTTCCTCCATAAATGAAAGACACAGAAGGCAAACGAGGGATACGAAGATGTAGCCGAGCGAATAATTGTCGGTGTAATCTTTAATAGTGCCTAAAATTATAGGAAGAAAGAAGCCCCCAAGACCTCCTGCCGCCCCTACCAGACCACCCACAGCCCCCGTATCTTTGGGAAAATATTCTGCAACGAGTTTGTATACAACGCCGTTGCCAATGCCCAGACAGGTTCCCATAATATAGAACACAGCGAGTGAGACTGTCAGCGATACGTTTAAATTAAGGAATATCGCAATAACAAGTACAATTACGGTAAGAAGTACCATTATTTTTCTTCCATTGAATCTGTCGCCAAGGAACCCACCCAAAATTCGGGTAAACGATGACAGAAATACAAATATCGATGTGAATCCACCGGCCTTTATCGGTGAAATGTTGTAAAAATCACAAAGATAAGATGGCAACCATATCGAAAAGCACACGAAGAATCCAAAGAACATAAAATAAAACAGACAAAAGATCCAGGCCAACCTGGATGATTTATAGAGTTTTAATTTGTCGCTTAAAGTAGAAACTTTTACACCTGCCGGCTTTGGGGCATTTGATGTAAAAAACCAATAGACAAATGCCATAAAGAGTAAGGGAAATGCGTAAATGATAAATGCCTTATTCCATCCCAAAGATTCTGCAATAAACGGTGCTCCAAAAGCTGAAAGGGCAGTACCCGCGTTACCCACGCCGTAGACGCCGAGTGCAAAGCCTTGCATCTTTTTTGGATACCATTCTGAGACATGCGGAATTCCTATGGAAAAGGAAGAGCCTATTAAACCAAAAAAGAATCCGCCTATCAACAACATGCTATAACTACGCGCAAAACCCGTAAAAAAAAGAGATATGAATCCGAACAGCAGCATAATGGTAAAAACGAGCCTTCCACCAAACCTGTCTGTAACAATACCCATAGGAATTTTTGCGAGAGAACCAAGTAGTACCGGAGTTGCAAGTAATAATCCTACCGATGTGGAAGACAGGTTAAATTCTGCCTGAAAATATATTGCTAAAGGGGCAAACAATGTCCAACCCGCAAAGCATAGTGCAAATGCTACGGTCGCAAGAATCATTACCCTTAAATTGCCATTTGGTGTTTGTGTCGATTCATTTGCTGACATATTCATAAAAAAAATCTCCTGACTATGAAAAGGTATCGTCATCGTAAAATAATCATGATTTTACTGACGATAACAAAAAAGACTACAGTTCAAACAACTGTTAACATGGATATAAATACTGAAAAGGTTTAAATTCGGCCTTCATCAAGGCAAAACAACCATACATTTGGAAAATCCCAAGAATAGCAATGTTTGCCGTTCTTATGTTTTTCAAAAAACTAAAATTGTTACATCCAGGGCACTTTACACCACGAGTATCGATATCAGTTATGGCGTCATCATAAATGCTCCTATTCATAGCAGCCCTTGTGTCCTTTATATCATCAAGCGTTTGAACGTCCCTTTTGATAAACGAACTTATTCGGGAAAACCTCTTCATATCAAACATTTTTTATTGTTTTAACTCCCATGTCATTCCTGGCTTATCTGTTGATTGTGTCGTATTACTTTCAACAGACCCTTCTTTCTTATTTTCCAGGTTATTGGTACTTTCAGATTTAAGTATGGGAAGCTCCTTTTTAAACTTAGAGATCTTGCTCTTGATGAAATCAGCATCCCTCTGTATTATAAGTGAGCCCAATGTATTTAACGGGTTGTGTACTTTGTATTTTTGCTCCCGAAGATATCCGCGTTCTTTCCTCAATTCGTAGTTATCAAGGATTGCTATAATAAAACCAATGGTGATGATGCATGTTATTCCCAGTAAAGCCTTATGAGGTACAGACAAATTTTTGATCATATAGCCTGCACTTAATTTTCTGTAAATCAATATTGCCATTGCAAACGCCGGAATGAGCATTACGATCATAAGCGACTTTGTCATCGAGCTAATATTATCCAATGCCCCAAAAGCTTCATCAGCATCAATTTCAACAATCAGTCCCATATTAAAGTCCTTCAGCCAACTCCATGCACCAACGACTTTTAGTCCACTGTAATCCCTGTATCCGTCCAGATTACAGCCGCTTGCTTTTTCCGTGATGCACCTCTTTACACCTTTTGTAATTATCAGATTGTCAGGATCTGCGACAACGTGACACGTTTTGCAAGTATCGCCGGTATTTTTCATATGTTCCGAAAACCTTGACTGCGTCATCATGACCCCTTCCTTATTTACCAGATATGATTTTCCGGTTTTCCCCAGCAAGGCATTCCTCATACCATAATTTAGCATAGAAGTGTCCATCCATAACACAATAGCACCAATCACATCACGGTTTTCGTCTTTAATGGGATACGACAAAAAGAGGGAAGGTATATCGACATCTTTTCCACCCTGGCTATTGTCACCGGGAGAAAAATGGATTACATTAGAAAAATATGTTTTCCCGTCATACAGGGTTTCCTGGATATTGCGGAATGCCTTCTCTTTCATAATATTCCTGCCAACCATAAATTTTTCAGTTTCAGTCGTCATGCGAACGATACCTGCGCCATCGCAAACAAAAACCCCTTTATATCCGTAATCGACCTTTGTGCATTCCATCTGCGTTTCCAACCTGAGATATTCATGATCATTTTTCCCATTTATGAGACTTGCAAATTTTTCATCACCGTGAATCAACAAAGTGGTGAGAATGGCGTCTGATATGCCCCTGGCATGCGATTCCTTTTCAGACCGCAAGAGCATTAGCATATCTTTTTGTTTGTTGAGTATACCCTCCAGGTTCCGTTCTATCCCCTGTTTCAGTTCTGCGCTTGCCTTTGGAAATGCAATGATTCTAAATAAAACCAGGGGAAGCATCCCAAAAAAAAACAAAAGTAATAATGACTGTGACAATTTGTTTTTTTAATATCTCTATCATTTTTTTACCCTCTTTAAGGGAGAAATACATACCCTATAAAGTATAAAATTCTGTTAATTTCAATAAGATGTACCTCAGTATCCGTTATTAAAAAGCCTGGCAATTGTCTTTTATTTAAATGAAAGGAGTCTATTATAATAATGAAATATTATATGTCAATAAATTAGTAATGTTGTCAAGCGGAGATCTGATAAATACCCGCATTTGTATCGCTGTCATGCGTCAATACCGCTGTAATTTCCTAACATTGAGCCCTGTTATCTTTACTGCCACCTTTCCTAAATATCACATAACGCAGCAAAGCCGCAACCCAATCCCCCCCTTTCGTTCGACGGATCGCTCACAACGAAGTCAAGGGATGCGAAGGGGGGGTAAAAAAACTTACAAAAAAAAGAAGGTTTTTACACGGTAAAACTATAAATACCTTTAGAAAGAGTGTGCAGAAAACACCAATCCCTTGATGCTCTTTCCTCGCGTTGCTTCCCTTTGTTTTTCATTCGTATCCTGTCCACTTCCTCCGGGAGAAGTACCCTTTCACCCATCTGAAAATCTATTCCTGTATGTTGTCTTTTGAACGAATTTCCCTACTGTCATCTTACCCACAGCCCAGTCAAACTCCGGTACGTCTCCGGCGGCATTCCCTTCACCGGCTCCGTTTCAGGAGTTTAAAGGGTTATATACACTAGATGCCAGAATCTCTTGCATTGCACATGTCACTTTCTGGAAGTCGCTTCTGGATAAAATCCGTTAAATTCTTGCGGCAGTAATTTGTTACATGCGAGGGAAATCGTCCAGAAGCGGCGTCCCCTGGTTTCCACTCGAAATTGATAACCAAGCCCTCTTGTGATGCCATTTATGCAAGAGGTTATCCACTTATCGCCCTTCTTTTTTTATCACATGAAAATTTATTTTGACAGTCTCAGAAAGTTTTATTACATTGTACGCATGAAAACACAAATCTCTTCTACTAATTATTTGTACGATCTGCTCATAAAGAAGCAACACACTTCCGAAATCATACGCGCTCAAATTATCACTATTAAGGAAGAAACCAAAGAGAAGGTGGTTAAAGAGCCATTGAAAGCCTTTGTTGTTAGATTTAAAGGGCAGGTCATTGATACCTCCTTTGAGAAAACCCTCAAGATTATTTCAAAACACCTCTTTGTTAAAAGCAATATTGACACGATCAATACCTTTAAAGAACAGGGTTATGTAGAAGCAACGATGACCGCAACACAAACAGAGACCGAGTCCCTCATTCATTATCTCATGAAGCCCCGTGTCGTATTGCATTATAAGAAAGGAATTGAAAAGGGCGCAAGTAACTTCCTGATCATCGATGAAACAGAACAAGGCCAAACGGATAATTGTGCACCGGATTATCTCCATCGCAATTATATTACCGGTGCCGAATCATGTGAAAAGTACACGGGACGGCTAGGTGATTATTTGGTTCTCAATGGATTGCCATTAACTTCTGAAAAAATAGGCAGGGAACTCCGATTCAATAAAATCGAAACGAAGAATAAGGTCTTTACAACAACGGGATTGAAGGAAATCTACGTAAATCTCTATTTTATTTCTTTAATCCTTAAATTAGATTTAGAACAACATTATCTAAAGCTGAGGATTTTTCATTTTCAGGAGAGCGACATTAAAGCGGTTGAAGAAAAAATTGATGCGCTTGGCTTTTTTGCTGATATTTATAATCTTATAGCTTCAAAAGATAATCCCCTGTTATTTAATAAAGACTTATCCTTGGACTTAATAAGGCTTGAACACATCATCGAGAATGATAATTGGACGGCTATTCCAGCATATGCAGGCTATATTTATTCGGCATCTAACAGACTGAATGATCAATTTAAGCTTCTGGAAGAATACAGCTTGTTTTTAACGTATGCCAACTGTATTGAAAAGTTTATCGTGCGGTTAACAAAAAAATTCATGAAGTATAAACCGGACATTCGCAGTGAACAGGAAAATTTAACCGCAAACTATCACGAGTTAAAAAAATTACAAACTATTTCAAAGCATGAGACACTGCAAAATGATTATCAGGAATTGCTGAATTCTTTTGGCAAACTTCTTGCCTATCTCGATTTTTTAATGATACGTGATACGAACACAAGCGCATCTGGAGAGCAAAAAACGATTCATCTTGCTGAAAAACCCGTAAAAAAATTTGGTGCCTTTTTGAAAAAATGCATCGAGTCTGTTTTTCCCATAACGATCGATATTTCCACGAAACCGACTTTCCGTCAAGACCAAGTTTCAGAACCGGAAAAAGGAGACATTCAACAACTTATCGGAAAGTTTAATGCAAATTTGGAAAAGCTATCGAAATTAAGGACTCTTTCAGGGAAAGATGCCTTTTTAGAGGCGAGGATGTCTGTGCCTCAGCTTACCAGTTTGTCCCATATCCTTGACGAGTTGAAAGAATTAATGAGAAATATTGAGAGAAGAAAGGACGTTCAGGATCCGCTGAAGGCCATTTTCGCTAAATCCAATAAATTTGAAACACTCTACAACGATATAAGCGCCCTGGTCATAAGAGAAAATGTTCAGGATCAGGAATTTCTTCATGGTTTATTGGCAGAAGTACAGAGACTTCTCTTTAATAAACCGTTGAAGAAGAATGCTTACAAAAAGATTATCAACACTGTTCAATCTATCGAAGACTTTATTGTTAGCAAAGGTACTTCTGTAAAGACGACAAATAGCAGTTCTCATGCTTTTATGTCAGAGCTGCATCAAAATCCCGTTTTAAAAAATCTGACGGATATTAAGACAGGGCTTAAAAATATTATGGAAACGGAAACTCTCACACGCAGAGTCGATAGTTTTAAAAATGACGCTGAATTTTTTTCTTACAGCGCAAAAGAACTGGATGGATTTCTGGCAGAGATTGAAAAGTTTCACGAGGAATTAAAAGACACGTGCTATTATCAAAATCTATCTGCATTTGAAGTTATAGAGAACCGTCTTGACAATTTAATCAATGCAGTAAAAGATATTGACCATCGAATTTCGTCTTACACCAGGGATAAAGACAAAAAAATTTCCAAAGAACCGGACGTCAACATCGATTATTTAAAAAGTTCTCAGTTATTTAAAAAAAATCTGGAAAAGGCGATCCTTATTTTGCAAAATCAGATTGCTCAGACTGAAGCATTTATGCACGATATTGAAAACAATTTGTATCGTCATTCGTTTATTCATTCAGGCGTGGCAACCAGCGTCCTCTTTGACCAAATAACATATTTGCTAAGCAATATTGATGTTCGATTGATTGACTTAACGCAATCAATGGAAGATATGTTTAAAGAAAGTGTCAGCACCATATTTCATTACCAAGTGGGAGAAGTTTTTAAAGAACCGCAAAAAGAGGAAGTCGAGGATCTCATGAAAGAAGTCGATAAAAGAGCGGTTGTCAGAGAATACAAAAATGACAAGATCTGATCCGTTATGCTTTGCGAATAGAAGACGAAATACATCATTTTTCTTAAAAATATAATGCATAAACAGACAATACACACTGATTATAATGAGCTGCCGTTAATTGATCTTAACGCACCAAAAGCATTCAGTTCCAGGAACAGGGCAGGAACAGTTGCTTCAAACGATAGCATTATGCAAGATCTGGAGGATGCGAAAAGAATACTTGAACTTGCCGGTTTACGTATCAATTTTTCTTCAGAACATGTAATTGATGCCACGGAGAAATGTCTGATTGAAGTGCTGCCTTCTCGCAACAATATACCTACGCTATCAAGTTCTGATAGCGGCACTAGGCAGAAGTCGATTCGAAAACCGCATTACTCACATCTTTTACTATACAACAATACCCCGGTCTTTCAAGTGGCTTGTTGCCTGCCTTTAAAAGTGCTTGCTGCCAGTCTGGATGGTAATCCTGTTTTCGGAAGGGTTTTGTTCTCCAGTCACTCGGAAGAAAACGGCGGGAAGTTGGTTTACGAATTCCAGAATAAGGGCACAGAAATAATTATCGACTTACAGCGCGGAGAAAGCCAGCGTGTACAGCGATATCTATTCAGAATGGTGTGATTTAAGACTAGATAAATTTGCGCTTTAAAAAAATTTTGTCATAAAAAAAATCCTTGGAGAGTTAAACTCTCCAAGGATTTTATACCTGCCACATACATTAATTACCAGCTAAATCCACTCTTCGGATAAGATATTACCTTCAAGTCCCACGACAACCTGCTTTACGGGAATCTTGCGAGATGCCTTTTCCGCACCTTCTTTAGCGATCTGTGCTAGTCCAAAACAACAGGGTACCTGCATGATCATAACGGTTAGGGTATTAATCTTTGCATCATCAATCAATGCTCTTATCTTCTCGGTATAGACCTCCTGATCAGAATCAAGCTTCGGACATGCAATTCCGATGCTCTTTCCTTTCAGATAGTCCTTATGGAAATCCCCAAGTGAAAAAGCCGTACAGTCCGCCGCCAGCAATATATCTTTACCTTGAAAATAAGGCGCCTGCGGGGATACCAAATGCATCTGTATTGGCCACTGCCTTAATTGAGAAGGACGCTTCCCCGTTTCGCTACCTTCCAGATCTGTCTTTTCGCTAAAATCTATCGTTCTTGATCCTGGACATCCACTCATTTTGCCACCTCCTGTAAAAATTTTTCTTCTAAATCACAAATAAACTTTTCATACTTTTTTGGTAATTCTTCACCTACCGAAGCATCGGCCTCATTACATTTACGAAACATCTCACCAACTTGAGTTGTTGATAGCTGACGATCGATCCAGGGATAAAGAATTTCATCTTCTTTTTTAATATGTTGTGTGAGTAGTTCCCGATAAGCAAGCATATTCTCCTTGATGAGTGCTTTATCACCCTTTTCAGCGCCCTCAACAACCAGCCTGATATACCCCCTTCCTGTATCGTGATCTTTATACATAACTTGAATAATATCAGCCTTTTCATCAACATACCGAAACAAAATATCTTCTTCTTTCATATGATGATATTTGTCTGCATATGTCCTAATAAAATCAACACACTTTAAAACCAAATCCTTATCTACCTTTATGCTACTTTCAATATAATCAACTATGGTAGGAATTAAAGCCAAAAGCCGTTTGATCAGGACATGCTCGTCAACAAGTTTTCTTACCGACGGTGAATACGTAATTTTCTTCGGAGCCGATTTTTTTGTTGTATCTATCACCGGTTCCGAAACCTTCCTGTCCGGATAAATAGCCTTTTCGATTCGGTACATCAAGGTAGCCTCTTGCTGAGGGTCAAGATTGTGTATCCCCACAACATCCTTCAAAAGACAACTACCTACCGAACACGGGACGCAACCAATGCCATATTCATCAAGAATACGGCCTACTTCAGGACAGGCATCGATGATTGTTTTGATTTCTTTGTTTAATACATTCTCCAAAAATACCCTCCTATTACTATGGTTTCAGTAATAAAATTATGCTTAAAATGGCATTATAACGAACAATGGCACGATATGTCAAGTTATAATCTTTGCTTCATTCTATCATCACGCCTGAAAACAATCCGCATTGGCCTTATCAACATTTCATCCTTTAATAACCGAAATTCATTTATAAAAGTTCGTTGCCTCAGTCTCCTCAACTGGCCGCTTAAGGCAATCCTCAATCATTTCGACCTTGAAACGAACATCTCCCGGGCTTAATGCCTTCACGACAACCTTCCAGGTTGTTGTTGCCTTTGGTGCAAGGCTTGGCAAAGGATCAAAGATCACGGTATTACCAACGAATGTTCCCTTGGTAGGACCAGCAGACGATATATATTGCATCGTATCTTCAAGGGTGCAGTATATCTTAATGTTGGTGCTGTAATCAGAGCCCTGGTTGGTCACGGCAATCTCGTATGTCTCATTTTCTCCAACCTCTATTGGGTCAGCAATATCAATTACTTCTAGTAAAATAGCCGCGATGCCGATGACATCCGTTATAACAGTTGCAGACACCGGGTTGGCGCACATCGCCTTAACGGTTGCAGTGTTTTTTATTTCACCAAGACCCTTATCTTTCAGGGTCACACTAACCTTCGTGGAGTCATTCGGCAGTAAAGTCCCTAAATTCCATCTGACGGTATTCCCGGATAAGATACCACCTTGATTTGCATTTACAAATGTTGCATTTCCTGGTATGGCATCCTCAAGAACCGTTGATGTTGCAGGACCATCGCCCTTATTGCTTACCTCAATTGAGTAATTAATATCGCGACCTGTATAAATCCTTTCCGGTCCTTTTTTGGTAATGGCCAGTACCGGTTGTATTACAACGGTGGTAGTCGTGTTGGATTCTGCTTGCAGACCACCTTCCGCAACCACAGTCGCAAAATTCGAAAATTTTCCTGTTCTTTCTGCCTTGGCAGTGAAGGCAATTTCACGAGATTCTCCAGCCCGTAACATACCAATTTCCTGGACAATATCGCTCTTGCCATCCAGCGTTTTTAATCCTTGTGGCAGAGATTCTTTCGCTTGTACATTTTGAGCGATACCAGTGCCAACATTGCTCACCACAAGGGTAATTGGTATTTCATCGCAGAATAAAACCTCGGTTGGTATGCGCTTGGTAATAGTCAACTTCGGTTCCACGACATTTGTTATAAGGCAGAGTGGCGGTAAATTGTAAGTGACATTGGTACAAAACGGCATATCCCCTGTTTCTAATGACACTCCATTAACCCGAATTTCTTTCATCTCATTCGGTTCAAGGTCTCCGACAAACCATCTTGCCGTACCCTCAGCTTGTCCTTTCTGGAACTTGGGAATAGAGTTCCTAAGCTTGTACTTATACGAAAAAGTTTCCGTTATCTCAACATCCTTTACCTTTTCGTCGGAAATATTGGTAATTTTTATAATATAATCAAAGGGCTTGCCGACCTGAATTTCCGGCGGTGCTTTTTTTTCTATAAAGATAATACCGTACTTCTTGTTAATTGCAGAAAAGGTTCTGCTGCTTTCTCGTTTCTCGGGTGCAACTTTCCCGCTACCCGCATGTAAGCGTTTATGTCTTTGTCCCGGATCTTCTTCAATATGCCCATGTGCATAAGGTGGGTTTTCGTTTAAAACTGCACTTTGCTGATAACTACAGCCATATATGCTAAATACTCCCAGAAAGAACAAAGATATCAAAAGATTCCGTCTCTTTTGCCAACTCATGTCATAACCCCTTTTCAAAAAATCTTGAATATTTGCAACATTTTAGTGTTTTGAACTTTCATGACGACGTAAGATAAATCCCACATGCTGGTTCAACTCTGACAGGGTTCTGAAACCCTGTCAGAGTTATAAAATAGCTAAGAAGTCCTGGTTTTTCAAAAAACTAAAATGTTACGAATGTTTTAAATACAAAGACATGCACCTGATACGGCAAATATTATATTTTGTAATCAATAAAGGTCTTTCACTACAACATGTGGTATTTCCAAGGGTTAAACATATACCTTACAAATATTCAGCAAATAAAGAAAGCCGGTGCGTCGGTGGACGCCCCGGCCTTCTTTTGAGATTTCAACCTACTATCTGCCAGGTACTGTATGAAAGAAACACTATTTATAGAAATTTGTAGCTTCGGTTTCTTCTACTGGCCTGCGCAGACAATCCTCTGTCATGATAACCTTGAAACGAACATCTCCTTCATTCAGTGCCTTCACTACAACCCTCCAGGTCGCTTTTGCCTTTGAAGCAAGCGTTGGTAACGGTTCAAAGGTTACTGTCTTTCCGTCAGCAGAAACGCTTCCCGTCGTTGGCCCTGAAGAAGATACGTATTGCATCTCATCTTCAAGTGTGCAGGTAACTTTAATATTCGTACCAGTATCAGAACCTTGATTGGTTACCACGATCTCATAGGTTTCACTGTTACCAACCTCGATTGGATCCTCGAGATCAACTACTTCAAGCAGAATAGCTGGTATACCCACGACTTCGGTTGTGGTCGTTGCTGAAACAGCCTCAGCACACTCAGCCTTTGCTGTTACAGAATTTTTCACTACACCAATATCCTTAGGATTCAAGGTTAAAGTAAGTTTCTGTGAGTCCTGAGGTTTTAACGTCCCTACATTCCAGGTAACTGTATTACCCAACAATGTAGCTCCCTCACTGGCGTTCACCACTGACGTATTAGCAGGTACAACGTCCTCAACAACAGTTGATGTCGCCGGGCCATCACCTTTATTCGTCACCTCAATACTATAGGAAATATTACGTCCCAGGAAGACCTTCTCCGGACTACCAGCTTTTGTAATGGCAAGAACTGGTTGTCTTACGATCGTTGTTGTTGTGTTGGATTCCGCACTCAAATTTCCAGCGGCAATCGCCATCGCGGTATTATTAAACTCTCCGGTTTTTACCGCTTTTAACGTCAGAGCTACTTCTCTCGACTCTCCCGGGTTTAATGAGCCAACATCTAAAACCACATCCGTTCTTCCGTCCTGTGTCTCCAATCCAGCCGGCAGTGTCTCCTTAACTTGAATGTTGCTGGCAACACCAGTGCCTGTATTTGTAACCACAAAAGTTACAGGAATCATATCACAAAGAGATACCTCAGACGGAGCATGTTTTGCGATGGTTATTCTCGGCTCAGTAATGATTGGATCAATGCAAAGTTCCGGTAAATTATAGGTTACGTCGGTACAAAATGGCATATGCCCGCTCTGTGTTGGGATACCGCAAACCTTAATTTCTTTTGTTTCTTCCGGTCCCAATTCTCCCAATAACCATTTTGCCATACCCCCGCCACTACCAGCTCCCAATTCAGGATTAGAGCTCTTCACCTCAAAATTCTTAGGCAGAGTCTGAGTAACCTCAACATTCCTCACATTTCGTTTCGTAAGGTTAGTAGCTTTTATTACATAACAATATTCTTCACCTACGCGTCCGGTGCAAGGGCCCATTTTTTCCAAATAAATAACACTGCAACAATCCTTGTTATTGGTTGGATACGCACCATCCGCAACGCACATATCTCCTTTTGGGGCCTCCTTTGGAGCCTCTGGTTTATGCGTACGTTCGTGTCTTGGAGGCGGCTCGTTTTCAACATGTCCATGATAGTACGGCGGAGTCTCTGCCGTATGGTTCACACCGCTTTCGTATTTAAACATCCCGCATCCGTATAGTGTAAATGCCATAAAACCAGAAATACCCAGCACTTTATACACACTATTCCACAACTTCATTACTCCCCCCCTTTCTAAAAATGTATGACCTTCCAAAGAGCCCTCTTGTTTTCCATAAAATACGAGGCTGCTCTTTTGCTGCTGATGCAGCTTTCACCCTACTTTTGAGTATTTATAAAATCATAAACTATAGTCAAAATCTGTCTCTGGTCGTATCAAAAAAATCTTACTGCTAAACCATACAACACTTCGGCAGTAAGACTATTTTTTCGTTTTCAGGAATGTTTTCCGTTGCATCCTCATCTTAAAAAATATTTAAAGTCCTTTACTTTGTGCACCCTGATCGTTCAGGATTTTCCTTTGCCGGATCTATATAAATATACTTAATGACAACTATTGTCAAGAGAAAATTGCAAGACTTTCTCTCTTTTACCGTTTCATAAAACCAGAAAAAATGATAAATAATGCCCTATCGTTTTAAGAAATAGTAGAGTTGACCGAAGGTATTTAAGTTCCCCGCCTCATACATAGCCTGATCCCCAATTCCGAAATATACATCTGCTCTGGCCGGGGTTTGAATGGCACTCCCCGTATCCTGATCAAGGACAAAGAAGGATTTCCCGGTTCCACTATTCTCTTTGTCCCAAAACTTCCATGTCTTCTTTGCCTTCTTTGGTTCGATAACTGCAAAGGCCAATCCGCCCGCAGGGAAGACCTTTTTGTCGGTAGCGATGCTCCTCATAGGAGTTACCGGCACCCCGATAGAACCGTACGGGGTTGCGTAGTTGACTCGTTTGAAAAAGATAAATCGATCGTTCTTCTTGAGATAAGAATCCAATTCGCCGGGATGCTGCTGAAAATAGCTGATGAGTGTCGAAAGGGTCAACTCCTCTTCCGGAATCTTTCCATCCATGACGAGCATACGCCCAATGCTATTGTATTTGTGACCTGAATCCGCTGCATACCCCACATAAACCTTTTCACCCGACGAGAGCTT
This sequence comes from Candidatus Brocadia sapporoensis, assembly GCF_001753675.2. Lineage (GTDB taxonomy): Bacteria > Planctomycetota > Brocadiia > Brocadiales > Brocadiaceae > Brocadia > Brocadia sapporoensis. The sequence continues at coordinate 24,466 of NZ_MJUW02000102.1, forward strand.
TATTTGCCCCGATCCCTGAACATGGATAAGATATGCATCCAATTTAGATTTGAGATAGACAATTTCAAGACCCTTCAGGAGATTGCGATCTTCGATCTCCCGCCGTGTATAATAAGGCTTCCTAAAATCCGATGGCATTTTATAAATAGGATAACGAAATTCTCCGGTCGGCGTAAGACTTCCATCGTAGATAGGTGTTCCATAACCCGTGAAATGCACCTGGCCCTCATAAGCATTTCCTATGGCCTGAAAGACCCTGAAGTTTTTTATGATGAAATCATTGATCTCCTCGGCGTCTCGGCAACGAAGAAAACCTTCCCGAAAGAATTTTAAGGAATCTTCCAGATTTTCATGAGAAAAACCCGTCATATGAAATCCATACGGATTCGTCTTAACCCTCTTAAAGTAGTCAAGACTGTTGTCGATTGAATGCAAGAGGGAGTCCCGGCTATAATCATCTTTAAAATGAGGAAGGAGTGTAGGATCGGTAATCTCTACAAGGGTATCTCCCGGTTCTTTCGGAACCAGAAGCGGCCTTTTCTTAAACATTGCGCAGCCTGATCCCATAATAATGAGAAGAGTAACCGTAAGAAGAAAACACGGATGGCCGTTTCTTTTTAATCTCATGTGAACCACATCCTCCTTTACCGGGAAAATTACCCAAAAGCTTAAATCTCAAACAAACGTAAGGCGGTATTGTATATTTCTTATGATGGAGAATCAAAGAAAAAATGAGGAACATAGAAGTAGCCCGTGTACCCAACAAAAATAATCCGCTTGACAAATTTGTCCCATATAAAGTAAAATCGCACCTTTCATAATTATAATAGCTCTTTTTTAATAAAAATCGATTACAGGTAATTCTCCCGCAAATGTGGGAGTTAAAAGGGAATCTATATTTCATTACCAGATGAGATAAAGAGCGGACCCGCCGCTGTAACCGGGAACGAAAGTCACAATACCACTGTCTTATAACCATAAGGTGGGAAGGGGTGACCAAGTAGGATGATCCGGAAGCCAGAAGACCTGCCTGTGATCGCTTCACGTTGTCTTCGATGGTAAAGAAGGTGAAGGATATACAATCCACAGATTTTGCAGCTACTCTGTGAAAAGAAGATTTGCTGTCCCATTGCCTTTGCGGTAACAAAGGACTGGGATCCTAAGAGAAGAACGTATAGAATTATCCGGGGGTATTCCTGATTTCTTCGTTCCTTTTACGGCAAACTATTCAGGGTATTTATCTGCGTCTAAGAGAAAATCTGTGATCGTAAAAATCTCCTAAAACCCATGTCTTCTCCGTTGAAGGCATGGGTTTTTTTGTTTCAATAAAGGGATTTCGTTGACAAGAAAAATACCAGTATTTTTCCTGGTTTTCCTGTTATTTTTTGCTACAGCACGTACGGCAGAGGCAATGCACATCACGGAGGGAATCTTGCCCTTTCAGTGGTTTGTTACATGGTTTGCCGTATCAGCACCCTTTGTGGGGATCGGTATGTATCAGGTAAAGCGGAAGAAGAGAACGATACCGAGTTATCTGCCCATGGTTGGGCTGTTGGGGGCTGCGGTGTTTGTGTTCTCCTGTTTTCCCATCCCTGTCATTGCCCTGAGCGGAATGGCTACTTCCCATCCATGCGGCACAGGAATGAGCGCGGTGTTGCTAGGTCCGTTTGTTAGTGTGCTGGTGGCGGCCATTGCTTTACTGATTCAGGCGCTGTTTCTCGCCCATGGCGGACTGACCACCCTGGGCGGAAATGTCTTCTCTATGGGTATCCTGGGGTCATTTTCAGGTTATTTTGCCTTTAAAATGGCACAACGCTGCAGACTGCCGCTCTTTTGGTGCGGATTTCTTGCCGGTATGATCTCTGATATATTTACCTATCTCGGTACATCTCTTGAATTAGGGTTACTCGTGATCAACGGCGGTGGATCATTTGTTAAGGCTACAACGGAAATATTTGCAGCGTTTATGATGACCTCGCAAGGAATCCTTTGTCTTGTTGAGGGTGCCGTAGTGGGGTTTGTAATGGTTTTTATTTACAAACGACGCCCGGGTATTTTGCTCAACCTCGGAGTGATCAAAAATGAAGCTAAATCCATGGGGACATAAGTTACTAATTATCCCTTTTGCAATTATTTTTGTCATGTCGGCATTGCTCTCTGTATCGTCATATTCCTATGCAGAAGAACCAGAAAACAGAACTGAGGCACGAGCAATACAAACAAATGAGGAATCACCCTGGACTGGCATTGATGTAAGTATTGTAGGTAAATATGCATCAAAATACGGACACCCGCCGCGCGACCCTTATATTAACACCGATCAGGGAGATTTGCTTCTCTTTGTATTTACTCTTGCCGGGGTGATTGGCGGATTCGTCATGGGATTTAATGTGCGAAGACTTTTTTATGAAAAATAAGCGGACCAATGCTTCTCCCCCGTGCGTGACTGCGAACAAAGTTGTCAAAGGCATAAATTACATCACATGAAATTTTTACACCATACGTTTTCCGATCTCTATGCCCGTCAGGATAATTGGCTTACAAGGATTGACGTAAGAATAAAAATGCTTTACGTCACCTTATTGCTTTCTTTAAATGTATGGACAAAGAATGCAACCGTTCCCCTCTTTTTTCTTTTCGTATCTTTTCTCTTACTTTTTACCATAAAAATCCCTTTTACGGCAATCATTCGAAACATGTCTCTACCCATAGTATTTGCCATGCTTATCTTTCTCGTTAAGAGTCTGCACGAAGGGAAGCAGGTGTGGCTTTCCATTTCAATCCTGGGCTACAATCTGGCCTTCAGGGGAGAAGGGATATGGAGCGGACTTCACGTCTGCAGCAAAATACTCGGCGGTGTCTCATTGCTTATGCTATTCTCGTTTACCACAACGATCGGCCGTCTGTGCACAGGATTGACCTGGTTTCGCATACCAAATACCGTTATTGAACTTCTGGCTTTTATGTACCGGTATAGCTTCCTGCTCTTGGATGAAGCATCCACGATGTGGACTGCTCAAAAATCAAGGCTAGGCCATGTCTCGTGGAAAAAAACGATACACTCCCTTGGCATTTTGGGGGGGCTTCTTGTTATTCGTGCGTTTGACAGGGCAGAACGAACCCATGATGCAATGTGTGCCAGAGGGTATGAGGGTGGTGGCATCCTGACGATACCCTTGCCACCATGGGGGAAAAAAGAGTACATCTCATGTATAGGAATGGTTCTTATCATACCCATCCTTGTTTATATAGGAAACATGCGCCTATGCTAACGCTACAGGTCAGAAATATTCAGTACCGGTATCATGACGGAACGGTTGCATTACGTGGTGTCTCTCTCGATATCAAAAAAGGTGAGTTTTTGGCCATTCTCGGTCCCAACGGGTCAGGAAAAACAACCTTGCTAAAGCACCTCAATGGTCTGCTGAAGCCGGCAGACGGGGAAATTGTGCTGAATCAAAAATCTTTTGCTAACTATCCTCCAAAGGCAATATTCCAAAAAGTGGGGTTCGTATTTCAGGACCCGAATGACCAGTTGTTTGCGCCATCCGTCTGGGAGGATGTCGCCTTTGGTCCCATGAACCTGGGTTTCCCAAAGAATGAGATTGCAGGCAGGGTGGATGAGGCATTATCTCTGGTTAATATGGGGCTTTATGCCAACAAAACGGTAGATGCCCTGAGTTTCGGACAAAAGAAGCGCGTTTGTATTGCAGGAGTTCTTGCAATGAAACCGGAAATCCTGGTGCTGGATGAGCCTACCTGTGGACTCGACCCTGCCGGCGTCACTTCCTTGATGACACTGCTGAAGGAGTTGAACTGTAAGCACGGCATCACGATCATTATGGCAACCAATGCAATAGATCTCGTGCCTCTTTACATGAACCGGCTGGCAATTATGTATCAGGGCACGCTTCTCAGGATTGGCGATCCTGAGGAAGTATTTTCAAATGCAGCAGAAATACCGTATGCCTGCCTGGAACTTCCCCAGATTGCCCAGTTAATGCAGATTTTAAGAGACGAAGATCATCTTCCCATGGACAGCCTCCCCCTTACCGTGGGAGATGCAAGAAAGTTTTTAACGCACAGACTAATCAGCAATCATTTAACAATTCACACGTAGAGATAACCTAACAGGTCGTCTCTGCCGGACAAATTATGTTTAAAGGTCATGGTGGAAATATAAAACCGTTCCTTACTCCGGGAAATAGCAGCATCCTCGATTTTAGCGCGAGCATCAATCCCCTGGGGTACCCGGAAAAAGTTAAAAAGACGGTGATGGATAACTTTGACGATATCTTACATTATCCCGATATCGATTGTGCCAGCCTGAAAAAATACCTCTCCCGGAAGATTGGACATGCTGAGGAAGAAATTATTGTGGGAAATGGTTCTACTGAGTTATTCTATTTGATCCCACGCGCACTCAGGCCAGCCAAAGGAATTGTTTTTCAGCCTACCTTCAGTGAATTTACCGAGGCGCTGAAATGCAGTTGTACGGAAGTAATTAATCATGTGTTAAAGGAAAAAGACGGCTTTGGTTTTCGGTATTGCAAAGATGACTTTCGGGATCAAAAAACAGGGATGGTTTTTCTCTGTAATCCAAATAATCCGACGGGCCAGTTAATAGAAAAAGGCGCCATCGTAAAGATGGCAAAACAGCATCCGGACATAATATTTGTTGTGGATGAGGCGTTTGTAGATTTCCTTGATTCACCTGAAAAATACAGCGTTATAGACGATGTGGGCGCAATGGGTAACCTGATTGTCGTGAGGTCTCTTACGAAATTTTATGGCTTTCCTGGTATACGAATCGGATACCTTGCGGCTCACGCGGATCTGATTAAAAAAATGGTGGAATACAAGGAGCCGTGGTCAGTAAACGCCCTGGCTCAACATGCCGCCATGGCAGCAATGGAAGACAGTGAATTTATTTCCAGGAGCAGGGAGTTTATGTTCCGTGAACGATTGTTTTTGTTTCATGAATTATCCGCTATCGATGGACTTTTGCCGTATGAACCAACGGCTAATTATATTTTTGTCAAAATAAAACAAGACACGATGACTTCTTCGTCGTTGTGCAAGCGTTTAATAGAGGATGGTATCGCTATTCGTGACTGTTCAAACTTTTTAGGACTCGATAACTCATATTTTCGGGTAGCGGTGAGGACCAGGACTGAGAATATAAGGCTTATTGAGGCGTTAAAGAAAATAGTCGCCGGAAAATCTATCATGGCGGGTTTCTTGGCAAATTAGGCCTTCGTCGGCTTATACGTACACTTTTCACGATAACATTTCTCTCCCCCATCGCATCCCTCCGTCAATGGGGAACATTTGTTGTTCCCTCAGTGAAGGGGATCAAAGGGGAAGACGAAATTTCTATACGCCGGATACCAAACAAAAAACCTGTTGGTCCGGGTTGTAAATCCGAATCCGTATAAAAATTAACCCTGTCAGGGTTTGAAACCCTGACAGGGCTGATTCGCGAATTTCAAATTTCAGATTTTGACTCTTCTGGCTTGTTCTGACCTTTTAATTTTTCCGGATACTTCGCGGTTATTATTAACAGAAAACGTATGATAAAAAGATCTATCATGATACAGGGCACGGGTTCACACGTGGGCAAGAGTGTTCTGGTCTGCGCCCTGTGTCGTATTCTGAAACAAGACGGTCTCAGGGTTGCGCCATTTAAGGCGCAAAATATGGCCCTAAATTCATTTGTGACAAAAGATGGAAGGGAAATGGGACGGGCTCAGGTAGCACAGGCTGAGGCAGCAGGTATCGAGCCCGCGATCGAGATGAACCCCATACTCCTTAAACCAACGAGTGACCGCGGTTCACAGGTCGTTATTATGGGCCAGCCAATAGGGAACATGACTGCCAGGGAGTATTATCAGAAGAAAAACAAATTCATTTCAATCATAAAAGAAGCTTACGATACGCTACGGAACCAATTCGATGTCATTGTCATAGAAGGCGCCGGCAGCCCTGCCGAGATAAATCTGAAGGATGGGGATATTGTCAATATGGGCATGGCAGAAATGGCATCCGCTCCCGTATTATTGGTGACAGATATTGACCGCGGCGGCGCCTTTGCCTGGATTGTGGGAACGCTTGAATTACTGACCGAAAGTGAAAGGAACCGGGTGGCGGGCGTCGTATTCAACAAATTCCGGGGAGACAAGAATATCCTGAAACCTGGACTGGATATGCTGGAAGAACGCATCAGGAAACCCATCGTAGGAGTAATACCATACCTGCATCAGTTGCATATCGATGATGAGGATTCCGTTTCTCTTGAAACTATAAGCGGCAAAAAGGCAGATGTTCCGCATAACAACACGGTGGATGTCGCAGTAATTCAATTGCCGCGTATATCGAACTTTACGGATTTTGCGATATTTCGCCACGAGAAAGACATAAAAATTCGTTTCGTCGACAGGGCGCATGATGTTGGAAATCCTGACTTACTTATCATCCCCGGCACAAAAAATACGATCGGCGACCTGCTGTTCCTTATGGATCAGGGCATAGCAGATGAAGTGGTGAGATTATCAGGGCAGGGTGCGATGATCATGGGTATTTGTGGCGGGTATCAGATGCTGGGACAGGAAATCCACGACCCGCATCATGTCGAATCAAGACACAAGGATATTCAGGGGCTAGGGCTATTGCCTACAATCACCACCTTTGCCAGGGAAAAACAGACCTACCAGGTAAAGGCACACATGCTGGGTCATGAAAATCTGTTTCATGCAGACGATGAGATCTCGGGATATGAGATTCATATGGGCGAAACAACGTATAACGGCCATAATCCCGTTAAACCCTTTGCAAGGATTACCGAACGGGCAGGCGAGCGGGTAGATATCCTGGACGGTTGTGTTTCTGCCGATGGCAACATCATCGGCACGTATATCCATGGCGTCTTCGATAATGATGGCTTTCGTTTTAATCTCATTCAACACCTGAGAAAGAAAAAGGGGCAAACACCTTCGTCCGGCAACCTCATAGAATTTAAAAGAATAAAAGAACAGAAATACGATGAACTGGCGGACATTGTCCGGAGAAATATAGATTTGGACATGATTTATAAAATCTTGGACACACTTTAAGCGTTCATGAACACGAAAACAATCGAAAGAAAACTTAGTATTTTTGAAAAGTTCCTGTCAATATGGGTAATACTGTGCATCATTACCGGGGTGTGTCTCGGCAAATTTGCCCCCGCTGTTGCAAAATATCTTGATGGGCTTGCTATTACGGTAAATGAGGCGCCTGTTGTGTCAGTTCCAATCGCTGTGTGCCTGTTTTTTATGATGTATCCCATTATGGTAAAAATTGACTTCACTGAGGTTTTGAAGGCTGGCAAGTCAATAAAACCCGTTGGGTTGACGCTGTTTGCCAACTGGGCAATTAAGCCATTTACCATGTATGCTATTGCCCTGTTCTTCCTGGGTTTTCTGTTTCTTCATCCGATAGGTACGCATGCCTATGATTTTGTAAAACTTCCACCAGGGGCCGATTGGGCTGTTGGCTCTCGGCATGGCGCAGGAATAGTAACACTGCATCATAGCGGCAAGATGCTCCTTATCCCCCTGTGGAGGAGTTACCTCGCCGGCTGCATTCTGCTGGGAATTGCACCATGTACTGCTATGGTACTCGTTTGGGGTTATCTTGCCAGAGGCAATGATGGACACACCCTTATTATGGTTGCAATAAATTCGTTATCCATGCTTGTCTTGTATGGACCGCTCGGTGGTTTTCTTTTAGGTATCGGACGGCTTCCCATCCCCTGGCAGGCACTTGTTCTTTCAATTGCAATATATGTCGCACTCCCCCTTGTTGCCGGATATTTTTCAAGAACGTGGATAATCAAACTAAAAGGAAAAACGTGGTTTGATGAAAAATTTTTGTATATGCTCACACCTGTATCAATTATTGCCTTGCTGATTACCCTCGTTCTTCTCTTCTCGTTCAAAGGTGAAATAATTCTTACAAAGCCGTTGACAATCCTGTGGATAGCAATACCCTTATTTATCCAAACGATGCTTATTTTCTGGATAACCTACGGTCTTGCTAAGGTATTAAAATTTTCTTATGAAGATGCTGCGCCTTCTGCCATGATCGGTGCAAGTAATCACTTTGAGGTTGCAATTGCAACTTCTACGATGCTTTTTGGCCTTGCTTCAGGTTCGTCGCTTGCCACAGTAGTCGGAGTGCTGATTGAAGTGCCCACTATGCTATTTCTGGTTTATATTTGCAATAAGACACGGAATTGGTTTGCCTTTTAGTTTTATGAAAAGTCAATTTACTTGTGCAAACAGGATATAATGGAGTCAAAGCCGGGCATAGCCGGGACGGAGCTGATAAAATGTTTGAAAGATTTTGGTATGATACGGGAAGATTTGCTATATAAATATCTTAAATGATTTGATATAGCATTGTCATTGCGAGCGATAGCTAAGCAATCTCTCCCTCCCTAAGATTGCTTCGTTGCTTTACTTCTTGCAATGACAGACTGCTTTTTGTATTAATTAAACATAAATTAATTTAAGTAAAAAGTATGCAAAATAACCCTTCTTTTTCAGAACGACACGGTTTTCAAAAAGAACCAAAGCAGATTACAATACGTCATGAAGCCCCTCTCAGATTGCGGAAAGCTATTTTAGATATAGCCATTGAGGCTGGTTTTAAGGCAAAAGATATCAGAGATGTTTTGTGTCGAAAATTACATGAGATCGAGAACGAAGATAATTGGTCTGACGAGCCTGTTATGAAAGAGTGCTTGGATTTAATTAAGGGTTGCGAGTGGTTTAAAGTCTATGAGATTTGTGAAGTTCTTGCACAAGAAAAGAACATTCCACTTGTATGGAGAAATTCATTTGAAAAGGAGTTAAATAAATTTTTTATTGAAGAGGGAATAGGATGGAAACTTGCAAATGGGTTAGTCGTTACCCGTGGTGAAAAAGATTTTGAAAAGGTAATGTCTGTCGCCAAGGAGCAGTTAGAAGAAACAAAAAGAATGACGGCTAAATCAGAACTTGGAGAGGCAATAAAAGATTTATCGAGACGTCCAGAACCTGATATAACTGGGGCAATTCAACATAGTATCGCTGCATTAGAATGTGTTGCTAGGGATATTTCAGGTGAACACAAAAAAACTCTTGGGGATATTATAGGAAAGATAAAGATTCCACAACCCATAGATAAAGCAATTGAAAAGATATGGGGATTTGCGAGTAATCAGGCACGTCATATTAAAGAGGGCACGAAGCCCGATTTTGCAGAAGCAGAACTTACAGTTCATTTGTCCGCTGCCTTGATTTCTTATCTGTGTGAGAAGAATAAATAGAGAGATGAAAATATGGCTGAATCACTGATAGAACAATTACCCAAGATTGTTGCTGAGGGGAAGAAGGAGGTTGAACGGATACTGGAGAGGATTTCTTCTGCTCATAAGCTGACGTTGCAGACAAATGAGTTTGTGCTGCCTTGTAAGAACAAATCGGGCCTTTTCAAGGGACAAACTCCTGACTTCAAGCCAAAAGCAAAGAAATATTTTGGCGAGTCACAACTTGGATTCACAGGTATATCCAATAGTGGCCAGCAAAAACTATATTCGGAAATTGGCGGTGAATGGGTAAACCGTTTGTGTTACGGAGACAATCTCCTTGTGATGCAGGCGCTACTTGCAGGCGATCCGGCAACGGGTTTACCATCTATACGCGGGAAGATTGATTTGATATATAACGACCCACCCTTTGACAGCAAGGCAGATTACCGTACAAAGGTTATTTTACCCGGCGCTACATTAGAACAAAGACCTACCGTTATTGAGCAGGCGGCCTATTCAGATACATGGAAAGATGGGACGGCGAGCTACTTAAAGATGATGTATCCACGCCTGGCGCTCATGAGGGAATTGCTCAGCGAACAGGGGTCTATTTATGTGCATATCGACTGGCATGTGGGACATTATGTGAAGGTGTTGATGGATGAGATTTTTGGGAAAGAGAACTTTATAAATGAAGTAGTTTGGAAAAGAAGCGATTCTCATAATGATGGTGCTCGATATGGAGTAGTTGATGATCGAATCCTTTATTATTCTAAAAGTTCAGAACGAATATTTAGTAAGCTTTATAAGCCTTATTCACAAGATTATCTTAATGATTTTTACACTAAAACAGCTGAAAATGGGCGAAAATACAGATTAGATCACTTTACAAAACCTAAGGGAAGTATTGGATATTTTTATGAATACAAAGGCGCAACACCACCACCCAACGGCTGGAGATGTCCTATCGAAACGATGCGGGAGTTAGATGAGAAAGGTTTATTGGTTTTTACAGAATACAAAGTTTATAAAAAACGATATCTAGATGAACAACTTGGTAATCCGTTAAATACAATTTGGGATGATATAACTGGACAAATTAGAAATCAATCTGTTAATTATGACACACAAAAACCAGAAGCATTAATTGAAAGGATTATTGAAGCTTCATCAAATAAAGATTCTATTGTCGCAGATTTCTTTGTAGGTTCAGGCACTACCGCTGCCGTTGCCGAAAAACTTGGTCGTCGCTGGATTGTGTGCGATATCGGTAAACCAGCCATCATGATCACCCGCAAACGCCTCATTGATCAGGAGGCAAAGCCGTTTCTTTATCAATCCATTGGGGATTACCAGAAAGAGGTCTTTACCTCAAGCAGGTTATTCCGCCGTGTAGGCGATCTCGCCCATGTAGTGCTCAATCTTTACGGCGCAATACCCTTTCCGGAAGAAAACAATCCCAACCGCAACATCGGTTACATAAAAGAATCCAAAACGCTGGTCATGGTTGATTCTCCATCAAAACTGACAGGTTTTGCCACCTTGAAAAAGGCGCAGGAACTAAGGGAATCCTTTATGGGCGGGTGGAAGAAGGTGGTCGTCCTGGGCTGGAATTTCGTCTTTGACATTGCCGCGCAGATACAGGCATTGAACGATGATAAACTGAAGTCCTGGTTATACCGCCCGATCTCCTCGATAAACTCAAGACAAAGGCAGGTTACGAAAAGCTCTTAAAGACAGGACAGGTGCGTTTTTCATCCTTACAGTATTTGTCCATTAAAAAGCCAGAGGTAAAAGGCATTGATGCTGATATGGATGAATTGACCATTACTTTGGACAACTACGTCCTGCTTTCGCCAGATGCCCTGCCGCTCGACGAGGCAAACAAGGAGAAATTGCAGGAAGTAATCGAGAAAGACCCTCTGGCGCTGATTGAATATTGGTCTATTGACCCTGACTATGACGGCGAGACATTCAGGAGCAAGTGGCAGGATTACCGGGATAACACATCGAACGATTCAGACCCGCACCACGTAATCCTTGAAGCCAAATTGAAAGTTCCAAAAGTTAAACACAAAAGAAAGATATGCGTAAAGGCAGTGGATGTGTTTGGGTTTGAGAGTGTTGTGATTAAGGAAATAGAGCAATAACCATTACGGAGATTATAAAGAAGGTGATTATTTAGCCAAGTGAAGTATGATTGTCATTCTGAGCGGAGCGAAGAATCTTTTGTTGTAACAACACAAGACTCTTCGTTTCACTCAGGGTGACAAAAACAAAGGTTTTTAATAACAGTTTAGTGTTTTAAGAAACAATTGTGTATCTTTTGGATTATGGTAGAGGCAATTCATGAATTGCCTCTACACATCGCCGCAATAGAATTAACCCTGTCAGGGTTAGCGTCCCTACACTGTGCGACAAAATATCGTGATTACTGGAATTTTTTCAAAAAACTAAATTGTTACAAAGAAATAGCGTAATTTTGCTGCAGTAATTTAAAGAGACGATGATATGACACAAGAAGAGCTTAAGAAATTACTGGATGAATTTGTGGCTTTACCTTCAGAAACCGAGTGGTTGGAGTTTAAAGAAGCAAAAGATAATTATGATTTTCATAAACTGGGTGAATATTTTTCCGCTTTAAGCAATGAAGCCAATCTTAAAGGCAAGCCGTCTGGATGGTTGATTTTTGGTATAGATAATAAAACGAGAAATATTGTTGGTACCCGGTACCGTCCTCATAGAAATAGTCTGGACAGTTTAAAACTGGAAATAGCCAACAAAACAACCAACCGCATTACATTTATGGAAATTCATGAACTTCATTTGACCGAAGGACGCGTAATTATGTTTCAAATTCCTGCTGCGCCAAAGGGAATCCCAATAGCCTGGGAAGGGCATTATTATGGCAGGGATGGTCAATCTATTGGCGCTTTAAATATACAAGAAATAGAACAGATTCGCAATCAGGTTAAAGACTATGATTGGTCTGCTCAGATTTGTGATGGGGCGACTATTCAGGAATTAGACCCAAATGCAATCATAAAAGCCCGCGAAAAATATAAAGAAAAATTTCCACAAAAAGCCCAGGAAGTAGATAAATGGGATGATATCGCTTTTCTCAATAAATCGAAAGTAACCATTCAGGATAAAATAACAAGGACTGCAATTATCCTTTTAGGCAAAGAGGAATCAGAACATTTTCTTAGTCCTTCCATCGCTAAAATTTCCTGGGTTCTGAAAGATGAGAATGATTGGGAAAAGGATTATGAGCATTTTGGGCCACCCTTCCTGCTAAATTCAGATGCTGTTTACAGCAAAATTCGTAATTTAAAATACCGCTATCTACTTAAAAACACCTTGTTTCCTACGGAAATCACACAATATGAACCTTATGTAATTCGAGAGGCATTGCATAACTGCATTGCGCACCAGGATTATGGTTTAAAGGGACGAATCACTGTTGTGGAAAAGCCGGATGAGTTAATTTTTACGAATCTCGGTAGCTTTATTCCCGGTTCGGTTGAAAAAGTAATTGAGCAAGATGCCCCTCAGGAATATTACCGGAATCAATTTTTAGTAAATGCAATGGTTAACCTGAATATGATAGACACCATTGGTAGCGGTATCAAAAAGATGTTTATCTTGCAGCGTAACCGTTATTTTCCAATGCCCGATTACGATTTAGGCGAGCCTGATAAGGTCAAGGTTAGGATTATCGGGAAAGTACTGGACGAAAACTATACAAAAATGCTCATAGACAATACAAACCTGGATATCAAGACAGTTATTTATCTGGATAAAGTGCAGAAAAAACAACGACTTACTAAAGATGAATTCAAGCTATTAAAAGCTCAAAAATTAATAGAAGGAAGGTATCCTAATTTCTTTGTTGTTGCAAAAATTGCCGCTATTGCAGGAGATAAAGCAAGTTATATTAGGAACCGTGCCTTTGATAAAGAGTATTACAAAAAAATGATAATAGCTTTTATAAAAAAATATGGAGCCGCAACTAGGCAGGATATTAATAATTTAATACTCGACAAACTGTCAGATACATTAGATGAAAGACAGAAGCAAAATAAAATTACAAACTTACTTGCTGAAATGGCAAGGAAGGATAAAACCATTAAAAATAATGGATCATATAAAAAACCTAATTGGATTTTGACCGAATTTTATAAGTAAATTATAAATAAATTATAAGTAAATTATAAATAAATATTTTATAACTATTTGGCAAACCAGTAGTTAACAAAGAGATATTTAGATAGAAATTAGAAGGGTTTTAGGCATAATCAAGCGGTATAGAGAAACTCTTATACAATATACGCTAAAAACTGAATAATTGCTTGGAGGTGGAATAATGCTTCAGGAGCAAGAAATACTGAAGTTGATAGCAGGCGGTGAAAACTCTTATATAGAGTTTAAAGAGGATACCGTTGATAATAAAAAGCTTGCAAAGGAGATGATCGCATTGTCCAACCATAGAGGCGGCTACCTCCTTCTGGGCGTTGATGATGCCGGGAAGATTTCAGGAATTACACTGGATGGCAATGAAGAACGCATTGCAAATATATGTTCTGATTCGATAAAACCGGTAATAAATCCAGCATATTATGAAATGAGTATTGAGGATAAGCGCATCGGAGTCGTTGAAATTGATAACGGCTGCAATAAACCATATTACATGGAGGATAAGGCTGCAAAGACAAACCGCTACTATATGAGATACGGCAGTACGACAAGGGAGGTAAAGAACAGAGATGAACTTCAGAGGCTCTTTCAGGCATCCCAAAATATTCACTATGAAATTATCCCCGCCTCTTATGCAAAACTGGAAGCGTTGGATGAGTATGAGATAAAGGAATATCTGAAAAATAACAGAAGCGGCATTGAACTGACTGAAGAAAACAAGCTGAGCCTGTTCCAGAGTCTTGAGCTGATTACTTTTGCCGACAACCAATACCGTCCGACAATTGCCGGTCTCCTGCTTTTTGGAAAAGACCGTGTTACAAAATGTTTGCCACAGGCAGAAATCATGTGTGTAAAGGTTTCCGGGACACATATCACCGACGGGAAAGAAAACCTGAAATTTTTTGAGCGGGATGTATTTAACAATTTTAAGGACGCTGTTAGCTTTTTTTATCTTTATAATAAGCAATCCTTTGTGATTGAAGGGATGAAACGAATTAATTTTTACGATTATCCAGAAAAGGCTTTTCGGGAGATTCTGGCAAATGCCATTATTCACAGGGATTACACGATAGCAGGAACGGGTATTGCCGTCTGGATATATGAAGACAGGATAGAAATTAAGAGTCCGGGTGGTCTTCCCAATACCATAACGATTGAAAAGATGAAGGTCGGCGTCAAGTATCACAGAAACCCGGTATTGGCACAGTATTTTTTTGATGCGAATATGGTTGAACGGGCAGGACAGGGCATTCCGAAATCCAACCGGTGGCTAAAAGAAAATGGAAATCCAACACTTGATATAAAAGAAGATGAACACGAGGTAGTGGTAACGATGTACAAACGAGGAAAAATTACATAATGTCCATACCCTTAAACACAGGCACCAGAGAAATTCCCTTAAAATTTGCCAGGGAAATAACAGGGTTTGTTAATAGCGCGTGGGATAGCGGCGAATTTCTTGCAAAAGTAACCCCTATTACCCAGGATTTACTGAGATTCTGGTTCTTTGACTCCTTCAGGGAAACCCGTCACATTAACTTTCACGACGGACAACGGCAGGCGATTTTAAATACGATTTATGCGCATGAAATACTACAGCCGGAATCTGTGTTTGATTTGTATTCAATGATAAGCAATGAAATTCTGGCAGAGATGGATTTGAGTTACCTGAAAAAAGACAAGTTCAGCCACCCCAAATACTGCATGAAGATGGCAACTGGCACTGGCAAGACGTGGGTAATGAACGCCCTGCTTATCTGGCAGTATTTGAATGCAAGACACGAAGAGAAACCGGGTGGATGCTATTCCACGAATTTCCTGCTTGTTGCCCCCGGTTTGATTGTTTATGAAAGATTGCTGGACGCCTACCTTGGAAAACAAAAGGAAGATGGGAGCCGTGACTTCGAGGCTTCAGATTTTAAGCAATATGAAAAGCTGTTTATCCCACCGGCATACAGGGATGAAATCTATGGATTCATCCAGACCTGTGTTGCTAAGAAGGAAGAAATTGGACGTAAAGTAACCGGTACAGGTTTAATTGCCATAACCAACTGGCATTTGCTTGCCGGGGAGGAAGAAGAGATTGATAACGATATTTCACCTCTTGAAGATCCTTCGATAGCAGTTAAAGAAATATTCCCTGTAATGCCAGGCACTTCTGCCGGACATGATTTAAATACCCTGGACAATAAATATCTAAGCGGTGGTGAAATCGAATATCTGGCAAACTTAAAAAGCATCGTTGTTTTTAATGATGAGGCGCATCATATACACGAAACAAAACGGGCGGGGATTGTTTCAGAGGTGGAATGGCAGAAGTCGTTAAATAAAATATCGGAAAATAAGGGAAAGAAGTTTATCCAAATTGATTTTTCTGCAACTCCCTATGATGTGACAGGAAGCGGGCAGCGAAGGACAAAACATTATTTTCCGCATATTGTTGTAGATTTCGATTTGAGGAATGCAATTCACGGGGGGCTTGTAAAAACAATTACCCTGGACAGACGCAAAGAAATTGCCACTATGGAGCTTGATTTCAGGGCAGTGAGGGATGGCAATAAGGTAATAGGGTTGTCAGAAGGACAGAAATTGATGCTCCGTGCTGCTCTGACGAAACTCAAAATACTCGAAAAGGAATTTACGGATTTTACAAAAGATAAAAATGGCATTACGGATAAACATCCCAAGATGCTGGTAATATGCGAGGACACAGCAGTTTCTCCTTATGTTACCGAGTTTTTAATACATGCCGAAGGGCTTGGTAAAGAAGATGTTGTCCAGATAGACTCTGATAAGAAAGGAAGCATTCCTGCAAAGGAATGGGATACGATTAAACAAAGACTGTTTAATATTGATAACCATGATAAACCAAAAGTCATCGTTTCGGTATTGATGCTCAGAGAAGGGTTCGATGTAAATAATATCTGTGTTATTGTGCCTTTGCGTTCAACGCAGGCGCCCATTCTTTTGGAGCAGATACTTGGAAGAGGGTTGCGGTTAATGTGGAGAGAGCCTGAATTTCAGGACGCAAAGGAAGAAAACAGAACAAGGCTTCTTAAAAGGAAGGAAGCGCCTTCGAACTATTTAGATATATTAAGCATTGTGGAACACCCGGCATTTATTGAATTTTACGATGAACTTATAAAAGAAGGGCTTGTTGGTGAAATAACTGAATTACCCGGGGATAGAGAAGGTATTTTAGGGGATATTATCAAAGTCGGACTCAAACAGAATTATAAAGATTATGACCTGTACTGGCCTGTAATAACACAGGAACGAGAGGAATTTTTAAAAGATGTGATGCCTTCTCTGGACAAGTTAAAAAATATGCCATGGTACAATCTCGACCAGCTTAAACTGATGGTGTGTGAAAAAGGCGAAACATTCTATTCAGAGGAAATGACCGTAAAAACAAGGTTTGGCGACTACAAAGTTACCGCTGAGCTTTTTACGGCAAAAAGCTACAATGAGTTTTTATCAAAGATGGTAAAGATAATTACCAGCACCGTTGTCAGGGTTACACAGCGGAGCACAAAAGATTATCCCATTATGCAGATTAATCAAGCCAACCTGGTGCAGTTAATTGATGACTTTATAAGATGCAAGCTCTTTGATCAGGAATTTAATCCTCTGGAAGATAATAATTGGCGTGTGCTTTTGTTGTCACAAAAAGGTATTACAGAGCACATAATAAAAGAACTCAGCAAGGCATTATATGAGATGCGGAACACCGTTGATGTGCAGGATGCAATTGTTATAAAGCAATATTTTTCGCAAGTACAGCAATTAAGAATGCGGGAGAATTTTTCTCTTGATATCGTAAAAACAATATATGAAAAGCTTCCGTATCCTTCCAATAAAGGTGAACTGGAAAAGAATTTCATGCTGGCATGCGATAGTGACAGTGTGGTAAAGGCGTTTCTCAAGATTAGTGAGATTTATCATGATTTCGCGCATTTGAACTATATCAGGAGTGACGGTATTTTGTCGTCTTATTGTCCTGATTTTATCTTAAAAACAAAAGATCATATTTACCTTGTTGAGACAAAGGCACAAAAAGATGTAAAGGATGAAAACGTATTACTGAAAAAACGGTCAGCCCTGGACTGGTTAAAGAAAATAAATGAGTTAAAACCACATGATCGGGATGGTTGTGAGTGGTCATATGCCCTTTTAGGTGAAAATACGTTTTATAGCATGCAATCAAAAGGGGCTTCTATCAATGAAATACTGGAATATTCAAAACTCACAAAACCGCGTATTGAAGGCACACTTTTTTGAGATCGAAAGGATACGTTATGTAATGTAAAAATAGCAAACGAATTGATTCCACATACCGGTGTCCTGATAGTTTTACCAGGACGAAAAGGGAATCCCAACTCCAACTAATTTTTGACAATAATTGACGCGTAATTCCTCATGTCAGAAATCCGGAGTAACGGGAACGGTACCGCCGCTGTATCCGGGGACGAACGTTGCAAAAACCACTGGAAGGCCGTCTCAACAGGTTAAACTGATGAAACGGTTTCCGGGAAGGCGCAACCAGTAGGATGATCCGCTAGTCAGAAGACCTGCCTGTAATGTGTGCTGGAAATACTTCTTCGAGTAAAGGAGGTGAAGCGTTGATGTTAATGCAGTAAAGCCCGTTTCTTCCCCCCGAGAAGGAATGGGCTTTTTTATTTTAGTTGTACAGAAATTTCGTAAAGGAAAAGGGTGGCACGGATAAACTTTGTTTATCCGTGTCTCGAATAATGTTCTCATATTTATCATAGTTCAAATGTCCAGGGAATCCCGTAAAAACGGGAGCTGCCCCGCAACTGTAACCGGCGACGAACGCTGCATGATGCCACTGGAATCCGTTTAAAACGGCTAAAACTGATTAAACGGTTTTCCGGGAAGGCGCAGAAAATAGGAAGACCCGGGAGCCAGGAGACCTGATTGAACGCCCGTTTTATCAATTCTTATTTCCGAGGGGAAAAGAAAGGATACGCATGAAGTATTTAATTATCGTAATAATGTTTGTATCGATACTCAGTTTTGAATATTTGGCCGAGCCAGCAGAGCAGGCAGACGAATCTACTCCCGAATGGAAACCTCTGCAAGAGCAATTTATTATCCGTATGCCTGGCAAAGAAGAGATTCCTATGCCGATAGAAGAACCAACTCCTGAAGAAAAAGCGAAACCAATAGAGGAAAATCAACCCCAACCTCCAAAAGAGGAAAATAATCAGGATGACCCGACACCAACGCCTGCGCCAACACCTGAAGAAGATAAATCAGCGCCTCAGAATGAAATGACATCGCCAGAAATACCCAAAATTGATTTGCCTCACGAAGAACAAAATGATGAAAAGGAAACGGTGATTACACCTACAAGAACGAAACAATTATTAAAGGATGTCGGCAGCTCGGTGTCTGTTATTACAGAAAAGGATATTACGAATAGCAAATCGCCCCTGCTCCTTGACGTCTTGCGCCAGACACCAGGCCTTGAGGTTACAAGGACCGGCCCAATAGGCGGGGTGACAAGTTTGTTCTTACGGGGCGCCTCTTCTGCCCAAACCCTCGTGTTCGTTGACGGTGTCAGGATGAATAGCCCAACAGCCGGAGGATTTGACTTTGCAAATCTTACTACTAACAACATTGAAAGGGTTGAGATACTGCGCGGCCCTCAAAGCACACTGTATGGCTCCTCCGCAATGGGTGGTGTTGTCAATATTATCACGAAAAAAGGCGCGGGAGACACCAAAGTTACCCTGGGAACAGAATACGGGATGCGTGATACCTATAGAGAAACAATTAACGTTTCAGGCGGGAAAGAAAAATTCGACTACTCCATAGGCGCTTCCTACCTGAAAACCCATGGAATATCACAAGCCAGCAGCGGAAGTGAAAAGGATGGCTACGAGAATTTTACCGGCTCTGCACGACTCGGTTGGAATTTTCTGAAGAACGGAAGGATTGATACGACCGTACGAGGCTCGCACTCTGATTATGAAACCGATGGGTATGTATTCGGTGTTGGTTTAACTGATGACCCAGATCGGCATGTAACAACAGATGAGATTCTTTTTTCTACGAAGGTAAGTAAAACTTTTTTCGATCTATGGACTCCCTCATTTCTCTTTTCAGTTAACGACACAGAATTGAAAGGCTTTGACCCGACTGATGCACAGGGCGAATATCGGATACCTACACGACTATGGCGGTTTGAGCATCAATCCGACTTTTCTCTCTTTGAAAATGACACATTAACTGTTGGGTATGAATATGAAACTAAAAAAGGGAAAAATGAAGGGGTGTTCGATTGGGAGACATTTTGGAACAACGCTGTTTTTGCGGAGAATCAAATAAAGCTCTTTGATGCATTATCCCTGACCGCTGGAATTCGCCGTGACGATTACAGTACATTCGGGAACCAGGTTACCTACAGGACAACCGCATCTTACAACATTGAAAAGATCGGCACACGATTCCACAGTTCCTGGGGAACTGGTTTCAGAGCGCCCAGCATAAACGAACTTTTTTATCCCTACTATGGCAATCCAAACCTTAAACCTGAAAAAAGCAAGGGTTGGGACTTTGGAATCGGAAAAGAAATCCTGAAAGATAAACTAACCATGGACATCACATATTTTAAAAATAACTTTGATAACTTAATTACTGCAGCGGTGCAGCCGGATGGTAGTTACTTAGCAGAAAACGTAGCTAAGGCGGAGTCAGAGGGAATTGAAACGATCATAACCTATAAACCGCACGCTAAATTTTCTTTAACGGGAACGTATACTTACACAGACACGAGAGATAGGGACACGGATCGGCAATTACCCCGAAGGCCCAGGAATAGAGCAACACTTGGGATTAATGCACAACCTCTTGCAAAATTGAATTTGAATGTAACAGGAGTAATGGACAGGGACAGAATAGATAGCGATGGCAAGGAGATGGATAACTATTGGACAGTCAACCAGGTTACCCGCTATGACATCGCAAAATCTATGGCTGCTTATGTCAGATTTGAAAACCTTTTCGATTATCACTATGAAGAAGTGCCGGGCTTTGGTTCCCCTGGCTTCACGGCATATTGTGGACTGGAATTCAAGTTCTAAAGATACAGGGCTGTGTGATACCGGCAGCCGCTTTTTATAGTTAACAAAGATAGGAGATGAAATCAAAAAATACGATTGATACGTAATAATGAAAAACAAATTGGGGTCACCCTCCCACCCTCATTTTTCACCAATGGAGGTGAGAAGGGTAATGGCAAGCGTAATCGCGGACGATTGAATTGCCCCGTATGTGCACATTGCACCCTCATTTCCAGAATGAGCACGAAACTACGGCGGTAAGCAAAATATGGCGAGAATTATTTATTTAAGAAACTTAGCATGTTAAGGAGGAGTTGTAAGATGAAGCACATGATGAAAGCATTGGGAATATTTATTTTTTTTGTGATTTTACCCGCAGCATACAGCGCCAGCCAGGATGTCACCATTGAAATTAATTACGGGGGAATACAACAGAACCGTGAGACGAAAACAACCTGGAAACCGGGTATTACCGCCCTGGAATCTCTTCAATCCGTTGCAAAAGTTGAGACCAGGAAAATTGGCGATTACCTTTTGGTTGTATCCATTGATGGTGTTGAAGGGAAAAGAGGGGAAATGGCCTGGTATTATGACCTCAATGGCAAACATGCAACGTCTGTTGCCAGTAAATATGTACTTCAGGAAGGCGACCATTTGAAATGGATATATACTAAGGATGTTTGCAGTCCTAAAGCCGCTGGTGAGTCTTGTAAGTAGTATCAATTAAAGATTATTTACATTTTGGTAAAAGCATGAAAACTTACCCTGTCAGGGTTTTAAACCCTGACAGGGTTGATATAGACAATTTCATATTTCAATTTTGTCTTTTCCGTCTTGTACAGTTCAGGAGTAAACAATGAAAAGATATTTAATCCTTTTTGTGTTAATCTTTCTTGCAGTCCACCAACCGTCTTCCTTTGCAAGAGAGATCAAGCCAATAAAATACCGTTTTATCGTGGGACCTTACCTGACTCCCACTGTTGTTAAAGCAATAAAAAATATCTGGGCTCAGTATCCCTTTCTGAAAGAGCGCATAGATTTTGAGCTCATCAGCAAGACAGACCTGGATATGAACTTTGATCCCCGCGAGATTGAGGATTCTGATATTGTTGTTATCGATATCATGGGTATAAGAATCTCTACTTCAACACAAGCAGGTTTCGATCGTGAAGTGATTAAAAAGGCCATATCCAATGGTGCGCGCATACTCCCGATAAGCCAATCGGGAGGAATGGACAAGGAATACCTCGAGCTAGGTTTTACCTATGATGAAGAGTTTCGTACCTATTTCGAGTACGATGGTGTTGAAAATTTTCAAAATATGGTGCTATTCTCTCTGGACAAATACGAAAAAATCCCTGGAATAAAAATAGAATTACCAAAAAAGCGTCTGAAAAATGGCTATTATCATCGTCATAATTCACAGGGAATGTTTTTTGAAACCTTTGAAGAGTTTGAGCGCTGGTACCGTGAAACGGGTTACCTTAAAAAGGGGGCGGAATGGGTGGCGGTTTTAACGTATTCAGCATTTTGTGAGCGGGATCAAAACGAGGCGGAAGACGAATTGGTTCGTCTCCTTGAAGAAAAGGGTTTGAATGCCTTTATTGCCTTTGGTTATCCCGAAGCTGCTGTTGTTGAAAAGATATTGTCTGATATGAAAGAAAGCACAAAGGTTTCAGGCATACTATCCTTTTTATTTCGTTTTTCAGACTTTAAGGCCACCGATGTGTTGGGAAAATGTGGGGCGCCAATAATCAATCTGATTACCCTCTACGGAAAAGATGGAAAGGAATGGGAAAGCGATCCGGAAGGCCTAAGCTCCCTGGAAGGAAGCTGGCAATTGGCAATCCCCGAAATTGCCGGCCTTATACAACCTACCGTCGCCTCCTATCGTATCCGGGAAAGGGACGAAGAAACCGGTTTTTATGCCGAATACCGGAAGGCCATACCAGAACGTATCAACCGTGCTGTCAATCGTATAAAAGCGTGGATCAACTTACAGAAAAAAAATAATAAGGACAAAAAGGTGGCTATTTTTTATTGGAATTATCCGCCCGGGAAACAGCATATTGGCGCCAGCTATCTGAATGCCTTTGCCAGCATTGATAATATCCTGAAGAAGATGAAAGAAGAGGGATTTGATGTTGGCAATGAAGCGGTTAACGCGGATACCCTTCTTGAAAATTCCCTGAAGTATGGAAGAAACATTGGGAATTGGGCACCGGGTGAGCTTGATGAAATGGTGAAAAACAAAAGATGCGTCTTACTGCCGCTGGAGACGTATCAAAAGTGGTGCAGAAACCTGCCTGCAAATTTTATAAAAAAAGTTAATAAGGACTGGGGACCTGTCGAGGAATCAAATGTGATGATGTGGACTGACCCCGCGCAAAAGAAGAAATATATGGTAATCCCTGCCGTAAAGCAGGGAAATGCCGTCATCCTCCCCCAGCCCGTCCGGGGTTGGCTTCAGAACCTGGAGGCTATGTATCATAGCAAAGATCTATCGCCACACCATCAGTATTTAGGCGCCTATTTGTGGCTGAAATATGGCTTTGGCGCAGATGCCGTTATCCATTTGGGCACGCACGGCACACACGAATGGCTGCCGGGCAAGAGCGGCGGACTCTCCGGCGATGACCCGCCAGAGGCATTGATTCAGGACTTACCCGTAATTTACCCCTATATTGTGGATGACGTTGGCGAGGGGCTCGTGGCAAAACGAAGGGGCTCTGCAGTTGTCATCGACCATATGATACCCCCTCTTAAAAAAGGCGGACTCTATCATGAATATGCCGAACTGGAAGAATTGATTGGTGATCATAGTCGGGCGCTTGCCCAGGGTGCTGAACATGCAAAACAATATATGGAAAATATTATGCAGAAAATAAAAAGCCTGGGACTCGATAAGGATATTAAGATTGACGAGTCGGCTATAAATTTAGCCCAAACTGCTTCCGCTACATCCACTTCCTCAATTTCACAGGAAAGAAAAGCAGGAGAAGAATCAACATTACCAGAAAACAGGCAGTTTTCGTTAAAAGAGCCAGCGAGAAACATGGATGCCAGCACATGCAATTTGCCGGGATACGAACACGAAGTTATTCATAAAATAGAAGGATATCTGCGGGAGTTAAAACAGCTTAATATGCCGTATGGGCTTCATACATTCGGCGCTGCTCCAGATGCATCACTTCGTTTATCAACGATTCAGGCAATTCAGGAAGTTGCAAAAGAAACTTCTGTTGATGAATTGGATAAAAATATCCAGGAAGGTGCAAGGAGAGAATTATCCAATCTGATCAAGACTATGAATGGACAATATATTCCTACGGGAACGGGAAATGATCCTGTGAGAAATCCCGATTCTTTGCCGACAGGAAAGAACTTTTATGCCTTCAACCCGGATAAAATCCCTAAAAAAGAGGCATGGCAAGTGGGTGCAAAATTAACAAAAGAACTCCTTGATGATTATCGGGCAAAAAATGACGGTAAATTTCCCGAAAAATTATCCTTTGTGATATGGGGCACTGAGACTATACGCCACGAAGGGGTGCTGGAATCTCAGATACTCTATTTGCTGGGAGTTGAACCTGTCTGGAATGAATGGGGAAAGGTAGCAGGGATAAAAATCATACCAAAAGAAGAGTTGGGACGTCCTCGAATCGATGTCGTTGTATCTTCAGCGGCAGAAGAGATGTTTGGACAGTTGACTCAATACATTGACCAGGCCGTCCAGATGGTAAAAAACCTTGATGAAAAGGACAATTATGTGCAACAACATTTCAGAGAAGTTGCCGGCAAGCTGATTCAGCAAGGCTGGCCGCAGAAAAAGGCCGAACAATATGCGGCCATTAGAATCTTTGATGAAGCCCCGGGACGTTACGATCTGAACGTTTCTCGCATAGTAAGTGCAAGCGGAACCTGGGAAAACGACTCTGTTGTGGCAGATGAATATTTAAAACGGATGAGCTATGGATATGGGAACGGTCTATGGGGGGAGCCTATGGAAGAAGTCTATAAAATGGTTCTGAGTGGAACCACAATGGTCATTCACAGCCGCTCGACAAATCTTTATGGAACTCTTGATAATGACGACTTTTTCATGTATGCGGGCGGTCTTGCTGCAGCGGTCAGGGAATTGGACGGAAAATCACCAGAACTTGCCGTCACGAATATGATGAATCCCGTCAAACCTGAAATGACATCGATTGACAAGATGATGGGTATGGAATTACGGTCGCGCTATTTGAACCCGCAATGGATTGAAGGGATGAAGAAGGAGGGTTTTGAAGGCGCTAACAAGATGGCCGAAATTGTAGAAAATATGTGGGGCTGGCAGGTCACCGCACCAGAGACAATGGACGCCGCCCGATGGGAACAGATGTTTGAAGTTTACGTGACTGACAAATACGGCATGGATTTGGAAGAATTTTTCAGCGAAAAGAACCCTTATGCCTATCAGGCTATTACTGCCCGAATGCTTGAAACCATACGAAAAGGTTACTGGCAGCCCACGGAAAATATCAAACAAACCCTGGCGAAGGAATATGCGGAAACGGTGGCAACGCACGGCGCCGCCTGCTGTGAGCACACCTGCAACAATCCTGCATTCCAGCAGTACACCATGGATATTCTGAACGCCCCCGGGCTTATAAGTTCTGATACCCTGAATACGTTTGCTGAAGTTATGCAAGCAACCTCCGGCAAACCCCCCGGTGAACAGAAGGCAGAAATGGATAAAATAGTCCAGGCCCAGGCAATCTCGCAAAACAAAGGAGAACAACAGGCTCCACCAGCAAAATCGGACGAACAAATAGCAGAGAACGAAGGGGTTAAAAGGACCGAAACCGTCAAGGGATTGGAGATGGAAGAGGTAAAGACTTATGAGAGCAACCCAAGCGCCCAAAAATCAGATACACCATGGATTACCGTTGCTGTTGCGGCGGGATGTTTCAGCCTTTTCGTTTACGGCTGGATAAGGAGGAGGTCATGAACCTGCTTGCTCTGCTGCAAACCATTCTATCCGTTCTGTCATCAGCCATGCTCTATCCGGTCATGATTTTACTGGTCGCCTTTTTTCTCTGGATGATTATAACTCTTGGAGGGTTTGTTTTTGAATATCTGGAACGAAAGAAGCAAACCCGGAAGCAAGGGCCGAAAGAGTTTGTAGAATCCTTTATGGAACATAGCAATGAGAATACCCTGCATCTAAAATTTCAGGAAATCCAGGAGATGCCATTTTATTTTCGGGAATATCTTGAGGAACTTACCGGCGAATTAAAAAAGGATACTGCTGGCAGAGAGGTTCGTGTAGAATATTTATTGCAAAGCATAGAACAAAAAATGGTTAAAGGCCTGGACACACTTCGCCTTATGATTCGCGTGGGCCCCACCCTTGGGTTAATGGGAACCATAATCCCCATGGGACCTGCCCTATCAGCCTTATCACAGGGTGATCTCGAAAAGTTATCCAGCAACATTATCATTGCCTTTACTACAACTGTCGTTGGATTAGCAATCGGGATTACTGCCTATTTTCTTTCCACCGTAAAAAATCGGTGGATTCATGAAGATATAAAGAACCTTGAGTATTTTACTGAATGTGTTATGAAAAGTTAGTTTAAGATCTTTCATTTCATTTTACTTTTTTGAAAAGCGTCTCCAATAATGAAGATATTATACAAGGGAGAACCAATTCATGGAGCCCCCCTATTTTCAAAGGGTTCACAATCAGTGAATATTTTTCAAAAACTAAAGCGATACGATTTTTCTTTGTTTTTCTGTAACACTTTAGTTTTTTTGAAAAAATATGACTTCTCAGCTATTTTACAACTCTGACAGGGTTCTGAAACCCCGTCAGAGTTGAACCAGCACGCGGGATTTACTTTACGTCGTCATGGTGTTTCAAAAAATAAAGCGTTACGTTTTTCTTATGAATTTGTCATGGATTGGGATTATTACAATATGAGATACCTTAAAAAGAGACGCAGGGTTATTGGAAAGGACGTTGATCTTCATCAGGAAGATCCCATGTCAGGCGTTGCCAATCTTTTTGATGTGGGAGTAGTCTTTATTGTTGGCCTTATCGGGGCGCTGATAAGCGCTTACAGTCTGCTCGATTTCCTTTCTCCAAAGACAGAAATCACTATGGTCAGAAGTAATGACAACGGCCAGGTAGAGATTGTTACAAAAAAAGGGAAGCAGATAAAGGTTGAAAAGGTCACGGACAGGAATTTACAGGGAGAAGGCACCCGTCTGGGCACAGCATACCGGCTAAAAGATGGAAAGGTAGTCTATGTGCCGGAAAATAATAGGGAGAGATAATTACCACCTTTTATAACCCGTGTGCTTATTACGTTATTCCCGGCAGGTTTTTTTCTATCTTACTCTAACCAGCATCTTTCTAACAATCTTATAAGAAAAGTCCCGGAAAATAACTCCTGAACAGCATCTCTATCCCTAATGAACTCCGAAAGCATCATAGCGACCAGAGCAATCCTGTCACCAGGGATTGCTTCGGGTTGTCGTCCTCTCAATGACACTTGCATGGACATGTATTTGTTACGTTGTAACTATTCAGCGTACTTTCGCTCACAAACCCTATGGGTGAACAAAATATTGAT
>NZ_MJUW02000005.1 GCF_001753675.2 Candidatus Brocadia sapporoensis
TTATCTCCGCCAGCATTTGTCCAGTAGAAAATGTGGGTAAAGATAAGTTTATTAAAGGGGACATCGCTGCTTGCCCCACAGCAGGGGCACTCGGTTTTATAGTGGCTGAGGAGTTCCTCTTTTACCGATTTTCCCGTACAGGTCTTGCGCTCCTCAAGTCTTTTAAATGCATCCCTGAGCCTGTCAATATCAACCGGTTCTACCTCTGTCCTTACGATAAACCAGGCAACGGGATTTAAATCAATACCCGTCACATGGCAACCGAGACGCAACGCCTCGACAACGGTTGTGCCGCCACCCATGAATGGGTCAAGAATCTTTACGCCGTTTGTATCGGGATCATTGGTATGGTCTTTGTAAAACTCCTCCATGATGTCTGTGCCGGCAGGCTTCATGGAAGCCAGGAGTATCGCCCTGAATACGCAGGACGCCCTGCGGGCAAACCATTTATGCATTTGATAAATTGGTTTAAAGGCATTGCGTTCCGGCACAGCCAGCCTATTAATTTCGACAATGGGAAATGAATCTTCTATTGCACGCATTAATTTTTCTTTATGCATTTCCCTGCCCATATTACAATTTTTTCTGCAAGTTGTAGTGCATCATCCACGTCGTGTTCGGTTATTTCATCCCAATAGCCAGGGTAACGGGCTTCAACGGCATATGGTGTCAAAATGCCAGCATCCAGAATCTCTTTTGGTATAGAAATGCCGTTCTTATCAAGGATGTCAACGAGTTCTTCCAGGTCATGTGTCAGGGGGAAATCAACCTTATAAAAGAGAAGAACAGCTTTAATGGCCTTTTCTGCTGCCTGCTGGGCATGAAAACAAATTTGCTCATGCAAAACTTTACTACTATCCCGTCCAATTTGGGCAAGCGTCAAATCGCTGCGGGCATGGGTTACCCACTCTTCAGGAGAAGCTGGCAAACGTCCTTTATCTGGAGGACTCATAAACAACCTTTCCGTATCTTAAAACTTCTCTATAAATCAGACCAGGGACATTTGCTAATTCTTCCAGTTTGCTTTCTGGCACAACCAGGATATCCATGGACATAATAATTCCCTTCAATGCACGGCGAATGCGTATACTTTCTCTCCGTGTGTTTTTAATATCATCACCTGTTACCACGAGAATATCAAGGTCACTGGACGTGTGCATATCTCCACGTACAAAAGAACCGAAAAGAATTATTTTTCGGGGATGGCTCGTCTCAATAATCTTACGGATCACTTTCTGAACCTTTTGAGGAGTTATTTCCCATACTACACTCATATCACACCTCCAATACAATCCATGGCGTCAGCATTTCCATCAATGACAGACCTCCATGCTTATATAATTTCGCTGCTGCCTCTCCGGTAGACCTTGTTTTTACGCGCCCTTTGACCATTGCAACCTGTCTTTTGGCATTTATTAAAATATCATCTGATGGTGGGGTATTGGGGTTTTCCTTGAGATAAACATATCTGTCATTTCCGAAGTATTCGTTCAGTTTTTGCGTCTCCTGGCTACTTCTCACAAAATCCATTCCTGTGCCAAAGAATATATAACCATGATCACTGGTAATGATGATCTTGTTTTTCCCCTTTATCTGTTGCACAGTATTCATCCATGCCGTTTCAAACTGAATGTGGATATTTTCAAAGTGATAGTCAAATCGCGCTCCGCTATCTGTATATGTATTGTCAGGAAATGCAGACCAGATAAGCAATGCATTGTTTTCATGTATATTGCCGATGCTTTGCGTCGGGCTTCCTGAATACAGAGCGGTAATTCCCCTTTCTGTGAGTTCCCTTCTGCCAACAAGCTGTGAAGGCCCAACGCCTGCGCATTTCAGTTCACGTCCTATAAAGTTCATCGTTTCGCTGGGTATAGCGGCATGAGAATAGCTTGTTTTCTCAATTTTGAAACCAGATTTTTCAGCAAGTTTTATCATAATAGGAATCTCACGCAGTGAAAGGCCATCAAAGACCACGACAGCAGTTTGGCTGTCAGAAAGAACGTTGAATAATTGTTTACTCATATCTGACGGTGATAACAATTCTTCATAAATTCTGTCAGTCGAAGCTGCTATCAGGGTCTCAAATCTGTTGACAGACTCTTCGCCTTTTTTGAGATATTCTATGGGACTGACTGCGTGATAATGCGAGGGGCTCCAAATTTCTTCTGTAAGCCATTTCGTAATCCATGGTAGCCTCGGCCCTGCATTGGTTAGTTTTTCCAGTAATGAGAGATTAAAATTTTCCAATCAGCCACCCTTTTTATTTACTTCGTAACACTTTAGTTTTTTTGAAAAATTCCAGTAATGATGCGATTATCGTACCCTGTAGAGGCAATTCATGAATTGCCTCTACATATTGACACTAAGGCATTTTCAGCTATTGATTTTTTCAAAAAACTAAAGTGCTACTTTACTTCTAATGTTATATCCACAGAATAATCCGCACCCGGAATCGATGGAAGGGACTCGATCTGTTGTTCTATCTGGGATTTTGAGAATCGGCCGGTTTTTGTAATGGCTATTTCTGCCGTAACATCTCCCTGCCCGCTGAGATTCCCCCTGATCGATCCGGGAAGTGTGCTTAAGTCTCCAATGTTAGTTTTTTGATAAAAAAGCTTATACACAACCGTTGTTATGTCTGCGTCCTGATATTGCTGTAATCTGGAAGCAGTTTCCTCCCTGAGTATACCGATGCTCGTTTTGGGAGGTATTTTTAAGGAAATGCTTTCTTTTTTAGGACAAATACATGTTTCCTGACCACATTTTTGACAGATAATAGATGGAAGTGGGGGTTCTTCGCATTCACAGGTCTTTTGTCCGCAGCGTGGACAAATTTGTGGCGGAACAGCTTGGGATGGAGGCTGTTGTTCTGAAAATGGAGAAATAATCTTTGCGTTGAAAAGCTCTGTTTCGGAAAGATCCGGATTTCTCCTGCAATAATTACCCCTGCTGTGTTGTATCCCGATAGTCGCTTCCTTGCAAAGTTCACGAATTGCTGCTGAAACCGCACGAACGTGCGCTGGAATAGGAAAACATAGTGTTGTCCTGTATACTGCATCAATATCCTTAACAGATTTTTCTTTTATATATTCAAGTCGTGATTCGAGATGTTCCTTGATCGTCAGCAGGGGGAAAAAATCCTGACTAAGGGATTCAAGCACCTTATCTTTTGTAAATTCTTTTGGCAAGGGCTCAAGTTCGATTTGGTCATCACGTGCATTTTCTCCATATTTTATCCAATGAACAAAGACCAATCCTGCCCTTTTAATCCGTTCAATAATGAATGATTGATCTGCCCTTGCTATCCTTTCAAAATCAGACTTTTTGGAAGTATTTCGTGTCCCTTCTGCAAGGTTTTTCGCAGCGATTACCCTTGTTGCCCACTTTAAAATGTCTCTGTCGGATAATAATTGAAATTCAGCATCCCTTGGTTCAAGTACCAATATAAGGTTTCTTACGTCCATACCATAATAAATATTGTGCCTTTCCTCCCGGGTCAAACGTCGTCCGGTAATCACATATCGCAAGCGGTTTTTTTCAAAGTCGTTGAGGAGTCGTTGTGTCTGTTCTACAGATTCAAATACAACCGTACTTGATGTCTCCCGGAAAATTTCAGATTTCACAAGTTCTATAATAAAATCCTTGGCGGCATCTTTGTAATGAAGAGACCGATATTCAACCCTGGCTTCTGGTTGTTCTTCAATATCAAAGAAGAATCTGTCTCCATTGGTATGAAAATAAGAGGCATATTTCTGGAAATTCATTATCGCCTGGTCAAATGCATTAATATCTATCCCCGGAGAAAGAATATCCATTAAAAGCTTATTGCGGGAACATCCTTTTTCTGATTCAAACCCGGTAATTGAATAAAGGAGAACGGCAGAAGCGAATCGGTTAGCTATCGGGATTTTTGATCTGAGTTCGTCCATATTCTCGATTGCACTGTTTATAAGGTCTCCTCCGATATCCAAATCTCTCAGCATGATAATATTCGCCTTGTCTTCCAAAGAGGCATCGGCAGGTGTGATGATGTCGTTTGTGCTATGAGTGAGCTTAACAAGATTTCCGAGAAATGAAAGGGCGCCTCTCACATTCTGAAAACCGCCTCTAGCCGGTATCTTTTTTAAAACAACATCTATCAACGATGGAGAAAACGGATAGGTCTCATGAAATCTGTTTTTTAACTCATCTGCATCCAAAGAGATATGTTTTTGCCATATGTTTCCATAGCTATCGATAACAGGAGAAACAGATTCATTATTGAATTCCAGGTAATTTTCAAACAAACGGTGTAATATTACATTGCACTGGTCTTTTGTACTATCAAACTTAACTATAAATGGTTTGACCCGTTTCAGAGTACTTCCCGGTTCTTCTCTGTCACCATAAATGCTTGCAAATGTCGTGACCTGCTTCGATCTGTTACTGAACTCGGAAATCATCTGTAAAAAGGCTATATTTTGTGCCTGAATAGCAGGATCAGCGATTACTTTTATACCTTGTTCAAGTTCGTCAAGAACAAGAATAAGTTTATTATCACCAATAGCTTCTTTAAATTCAGGCAGGCTAAGATGGATTATTTTATCCGGGGCTTTTTTACCAAGCTTCTTATATATCAATTCCCAAACATATCTATACGGAATGTCGGTAAATTTATTTATAATAACAACGATGTCATCAGGGAGAACGCAATTGAGATTATTACGCTTAAGCCACTTTTGTGCAATGTCAATATGACTGAAAAGATTGTAAATGAAGAGGAGGATGTGTGATTTACCACTTCCTTTTAAACCTTCGAAAAGGAACAATCCCGATGAATTTTTCTTTGTTGAGAACCTTACGTTTATTTGTTCAATAACTTTCAGAATATCTGATGTTGGATACGTGAGGCTGAAAAACAATTCGGGGTCAGCTTCTATTTTTTTTGCATTTTGGGAAGTTAAATTCGCCAAATCGATAATCCCTTCAATACCCTCTTCAGAGATAGTTTCTGATCTCGGTCTCAGATAGGATGAATAACTCATAGTATTCTCTATTTATGTTAAGGAATTTCACCCCCCCCGTAAACGCGGGGAAACAAAGGGGTAAGTCGCCGAATGCCTGCTTTAAAGTTTACCAAGTAGCAAAAGGCTCAATAAAAACACCAGTTCTGTAACCTCATTGGTGGCGCCCAGGGTGTCTCCTGTCATCCCACCAATTTTCTTTTTAATATACCAAATCCAGCTAAGAGTGAAAATAATTATTATCGTAATTATCACAAATCCATACAGATGATAAAAAAACCATAATAAAAAAACAGGAAACAATGACGCATAAAATACCTGCTTGCGTGTTGTGCCTCTCGCGATAAAAAGTCCGGTACCTGATTCATTTCTGGCATATATTGATAACCCTGCGGCACAGACCTGCGCCCATCTTCCTACAACGGGCATCAATATCAATGCAATGCACTTATTTATTACGACAGGTGAAATGAAACACGAAACATATTGTGTAGAAACATTAAAAGGAGAAAACCTGGTCACCGCGATTTCTCCAATGCTCAACAAACTTATGTATTTGAGTCCGAGCAAACCAATCAGTCCGATAGCCCCAAAACTGCCAATGCGGCTGTCCTTCATGATTTCCAGGCGTTTTTCTTTGGTCCAGCCACCCCAAATGCCATCACAGGTATCGGCAAATCCATCAAGGTGCATTG
>NZ_MJUW02000098.1 GCF_001753675.2 Candidatus Brocadia sapporoensis
TCCCTTCGGGATTACAGAATCAATATTTTGTTCACTCATAGGGTTTGTGAGCGAAAGTACGCTGAATAGTTACGAAAATACTATCTTCGTCCTTGTCAGAATTGTGCACAACGACACTATTAAATTGTTGGATTAAAAGTGAAAGATGGTATAATAATGAAAATTTTTGATTTTTTCAGAATTATCTTTTTTTACTCTCTGCAGGAAAAATCCTATGACAAAAATCTATATGGATAATATCTCGGGCACACCCATCCACCCGAAAGTTATAGAGGCTATGACGCCATTTTTAAAGGATGGGTTTGGCAATCCCTCGAATCTCCATCAATTCGGAAGAGCTACGAGTGAAGCCATCCAGGCAGCACGCGGGCAGGTCGCCCATCTTATTAACGCGAAACCAAATGAAATCATATTCACGTCAAGTGGCACAGAGGCCAATAATCTTGCCCTGAAAGGCATGCTGGCAGCGCACAAAAAGAAGGGAAACCATGTTATAACCACGCAAATCGAACATTTTTCCGTGCTTAATCCCTTAAAGTCATTGGAAAAATCAGGATACGAAGTTACTTATTTACCTGTTGATAAATATGGAATGGTGAATCCTGACGATGTTAAAAAGGCAATTAAAGCCACCACAACAATGGTGTCCATTATGTATGCCAATGGAGAGATTGGGACGATCGAGCCAATAAAAGAGATTGTAACCATTACAAAAGAGAGGGGAGTTCTGTTTCACACAGACGCAGTTGCTGCAACAGGAAATATCCCTATTGACGTCAAAGATGTACCGGTCGATGCTCTGAGCATGTCTGCCAACCAATTCAGCGGGCCCTCAGGGATTGGGGCGTTATATGTCCGCGAAGGCGTGAGGGTACTTCCTTCCATGGAGGGCGGGGTACAGGAGGGTGGCCGCAGGGCAGGAACAGAAAATGTCATCGGCATTGTGGGTATGGGGAAAGCGGCAGAACTGGCAAAATCTGAAATGGCCTCGCGCATGGATAAGGTTCAGGGCTTGAGAAATCAGCTAAGAGACGGCATATTAAAAAATATTCATCATGTATATATCAATGGGCATCCGACACATCGTCTGCCAGGAAATCTCAGTATGTGTCTGGAATATATTGAAGGCGAATCGGTTTTATTATTTCTTGATATGCAGGGTATTGCAATTTCCAGCGGTTCTGCATGTACCTCGCGGTCGCTTAAGGCATCTCACGTCATCATGGCCACAGGTGTTGATGCGGCGCTTGCTCAGGGGACTGTGCTTTTCAGCTTGGGCATTAACAATTCCGAGGAGGATGTCAAATCTATTCTGGAAAAATTACCGCCTACCGTAGAACGGTTACGGCAGATGTCGCCTTTATATAACCAGAAAAAATAATTTTTAGAAATGCTGCAAGACATCCGCTCTTGTCTTAGAAAAAAAGGTATACATACGAGGACTATTTAAAAATATCTGATGACAAGTGGTATGAACTCATAAATGGAGAGCTGTTCATGGCACCACCTCCGGTTCCAAAATATCAATTAGTCTCATCAGAACTGTATGGTCGATTAGGAGATTTTGTTTTAAAAAAGGAAATGTTTTCAGAATAGGAGTTATCTATGCAATACAGCACAAAGGTTATGGATCATTTTGCTAATCCCCGGAATGTCGGGGAGTTCGCTGATGCCGATGGTGTAGGGGAGGTAGGAAATCCTGCCTGTGGCGACATCATGAGGATGTCCATCAAGGTCAAGGACAACGTCATTGTTGACGTAAAATTCAAAACCTTCGGGTGTGGTGCGGCCATTGCCACGAGCAGCATTTCTACGGAAATGATCAAAGGAAAGACCCTGGATGAGGCACTACAGCTTACTAACAAGGCTGTTGCAGAGGCATTGGATGGATTGCCTCCAGCCAAGATGCACTGTTCCGTGCTCGCCGAGGAGGCCATCGAGGCGGCCATTGATGACTATCTTAAGAAAACCACAGGCAAGGGGCTTGAAAAAAAGAAGCATCATGCGCACGACGAACATCACGAACACGGATAGAAGGAATTCCAAAGCTGCGGTTATAAAGCGATGGGCCTCGTCGCTTTACACCGTGAAAAGTGACCGTAATACCCCCCCGGCTCATCTTTTTTAGAGGGGAGATTAAAAGTAGTTGTCAAAGGCCGTGTAATTAAAATAGATTCGAATTAGAACTAAAGTTGAGAGTTTTCTTATGAAGGCGGATGAAACCCTGGATTGTTATGGCCTCATGTGTCCTATGCCCATTTTTAAAACATCCGTTAAAATAAAGGATGTAGAAATAGGCAAGATCCTTGAAGTTGTTGCCACAGACGAGGGAATTAAAAAGGATATTGCCTCATGGTGCAACACCACAGGCAATGAACTTCTGGAAATATGCGAGGAGGACGGGGAAATACACGTTTTCATCAGAAGATTAAAATAAGAACCGGCATCCGCTCTCTGAACCGAAGGCGCGGCTACCGCTTATCGCTCTTCCTTTCCCTTCTCAATGCTTCTGCGAATCAAATTGCGCAGTACAAAACTGCGTTCTGCACCGCCCAAGAGCCGCTTGAGATTTTCGTACAGGGTTGGGTCTGATATCATGGCGCCAAGAGTGCCTTCTCCATTAGCAATTTTGCCCGTAATCTCATTCAGTGTTTCCGTAGTCTTAACCAAATTCTCCAGGAGTTGTTTGCCCTTCGGATCGTAAATAAGAGCAGACAATAATCCATCTCCTTTTTGCAGTGCTTTAACACTTTCATCCAATGACGCTGAAATGCTGTTGAATGACTCAATAAAACGGCCTTCCTCTAGCTTTTTCACGATCCCTGAAAAGGATTTGACCATACTTATGCCCCCTTCAATGGCTGTTGTATAGCTGATTGGCTCGGAACTTTTTATTGAATCCCCATCTTCCACTGCGGGTTCATTCGATTCACCGGAGGTGATCTCCACGTAGGAATCCCCCGTTACATAGCTCAGCCACTTAATCGTGGCAACAGAGTCGTGGTTGATGTTCTTCTGCGCCGATTTGTCTACCTTTAATATTACCTCAATACCCGCACAAGGCAATTCTTTTGGCAAAAGGACATCCTTCACCTGCCCGATCGCTACCCCCATAAATCGGACCGGAGCCCCCGCCTTCAGCCCGTAAACATTCACAAACCTTGTCTTAAGGATAATCTGAGGTTCAAAATACCCCTTCTGCGTACCAAGAATAAATACCATGGCGCCGAATCCTGCCAGGGTTACCAGCGTAAAGAATCCAGCCCGTAATTCAGCAAATTGTTCCTTAGTCACAAAAACCCCCTTTTAATCACAGATCGTGCCACGGAAAAAATCTTTCACCATTTGTATTCCGGAAGCTATCAGCTCTTCCCAGGTACCGACCGTAAGGATCTTCCCTTCGTGAAGCATGGCAATTCTGTCAGAAACTGTTCTCACGCAATGCAAGTCGTGGGTCACGACAACGGTGGTAACCCCCAGTTTTCTTTGTAATTCCAGAATCAACTCATTTATCCGCTGGGCGGTTATTGGGTCTAAGCCGGTTGTAGGCTCGTCATATAAGATAATATCGGGTTCCGTGGCAATTGCCCTTGCCAGCCCTACCCGCTTCTTCATCCCACCGCTCAATTCAGCCGGCATCTTGGCTTCGATGCCTTCTAGCCCTACGAGCTGTAGTTTCTCCGCTACCCGTTTCCGGATTTCATTTTCGGTAAGCTGAAGATGCTCCCGGAGCGGATAGGCAATATTCTCGGACACGGTAAGCGAATCAAACAGCGCTGCTCCCTGAAACAGCAATCCCACATGTTCGCGCAACCGGATCAGTTCGCCTTCTTTCATCTGAGTTACGTTTCTGCCAAAGACCATAATGTCGCCCTTGTCAGGGCGTATAAGCCCGATCAGTTCCTTGAGAAGGACGCTCTTCCCGGAACCACTGCCACCCAGGAGCGACATAATTTCGCCTTCGACGATAGACAAGTTAATACCGCTATGAACCGGAAGGCCATTAAAAGATTTATAGACATCTTTAAACTCAATGATTATTTTAGACATGAGTTGCAACCACAGACTTCAAACTCTTTTCATTGATCGTATAATTACACCACTAAAACACAACCAGAAATAATTTCGTCAGAAAAAAATCTGAGATCAGGATCAAAATCGATGTCGTTACGACGGTAATGGTCGTAGAACGCCCCACACCTGTTGTGCCACCGGTGGTTCGCAACCCAAAATAACAACCGATCACTGAAACGAGCACTCCAAAAATTACCGTCTTCCCAATGCCGCTCAATAAATCTGAAATGGTAATCGTCGTTAATACGGAATCGATATAAAATGTGCGGTCTATCTCAAGTTCAAAGAGGGCAATAACCATCCCCCCAAAAATCCCGACGATATCTGCCGTAACGGTGAGCAGGGGAAGAGTAATCATTCCAGCAAGGATCTTTGGACTCACCAGTTTTTTGATAGGATTCGCCCCCAGGGCACGCATTGCATCAATCTGTTCTGTTACCTGCATAGCGCCAATTTCTGCCGCAATACCAGACCCTACCCTTGCTCCCACCATAATGGAGGCCATGACCGGCCCTAATTCCCTGACAAGGGACAGGGAAACCACACTGCCGACGTATATCTCCGCACCGTACATACGGAGCCCGTAAATCGTCTGAAGGGACATCACCATCCCGGTAAAGAGTGCAATAAGATCGACCAAAAAAAGTGATCCCGCTCCAAAATTGTCTATTTCCCGGAGGACAAGTTTCAGGTTGAACGGCGGTATAAAAATTCCCACAAATCCCTTGACCGCCAGTACGGATATCTGGCCCACCAGGAGAATCCCTTTTTTAACAGCGGCGTCCATGGACAATAAAATACTCATACAGAATCCCTAACCCAAATGAGCCGGAAAAAATGAAATCCGAAGCATAAAATTCGTGAGCCAATCCAGCCATGGTTTTAAATCCTGACGGGGTTAATGTTATCTGAATACGTACCCTTTCCTTGCTTATCATTCGAATACCAATTCAGAAATTACTTTCACCTCACCAGAAAGCGGATGACTATAAAATCTTATTCTTTCATATAACGAAAAGACCGTACCATATTCTCAAAATCACCCTGAATATAATCAAATGAACCGGATGGCGCCCAGCATACCAGGTCGTAAACTTTATCGCCCGCCTTAATAACATAGGAGCTGATCTTTAATGTGCTATTATCCATTCTGCCTTCTAAAATGGTATGCAGTGCACTTTGATCATCCACAAGCACAGGTTCTTTTGAAATAATCTTTTTACCGGCTAGCCCAAGAAAAAGTTCCCTGCTGAGCATCTCCGGCGAGAGTGTTTTATTTTCTATATTGCTGGAAATGATGGCAATCATGGCTTTATATTGTTTCTGCCATAGTGCAATATCCTCTTTATCTATCCGAATAGACTCCCATCCTTTGCCGGTTTCCGGTATATTTATTATATAATTTTTATCTCGCGGCGAAAAGGTGCCCTTTTCGATTCTTATGGCAGCACAACCAACGATACAGAAAAAATTTGCGATGCTTAACCAGAAAATTGCTTTTTTTAATTGAGTAAAAAACATTGCCATCTATCAAAATTTATTAATTCTCGTACCGTAGAGTCTCCATCCAATTCATCCTCTCTTCGCCTTCCTTGCGGTGGTGGGGAGGGTAATAAAGAAAGCGCATTTCATCCGCTTTGTGAGAGAATACTATAAAGGCTTATATACACAATATTTCATTCTGTCAAGCTTTTTTCAAAAGAAGGCCGATGTCCTTTGAGTACTATTCCTGTTTTGATTAACAATCCTTGACATATTGCCGTCGTTTTTTTAATATAGGAAATCTATGATTTCTGTCGATACCGCCATAAAAATTGTTGAGGATACCATCAGGCCCCTACCGGTCATAACAATCCCTTTTGAAAATGCCCTGGGATTCTGTTTAGCCCAGGATGTATACTCCGATATTGATATGCCGCCCTTTGACCGCTCGGCAATGGATGGATACGCCGTCATAGCTGAAGATACTACTCCTGCTCCTGTTGAGTTGACAGTTATTGAAGACATTGCAGCCGGCCACATGCCAGCAAAAACCATTTCTCGCGGACAAGCATCCAAGATTATGACAGGCGCCGCGGTACCCAAAGGGGCTGACGCCGTAGTTAAGTTTGAAGAGACAGAGGACCTTTCCGCAAATAGTCGGGTAAAAATTCTCCGGTCCATTGACAGGGGAAGGAATATCTCAAGCCGCGGCGAGGATATGCAGGTCGGGCAAACGGTTCTTCGCAAAAACATGCTTATCAGACCCCAGGAAATTGGCATCCTTGCTACAGTGGGAAAGTCCCATGTCGAGGTATTTGCTGCACCCACGATAGGCATCATCTCCACCGGTGACGAACTCGTGAACGTTGGAATGAAACCCTCCGCTGCACAGATCAGGAATAGTAACGGCTATTCCCTTGCTGCGCAGTCAAGAAGCATGCGCACAGACGTTGAACTCTTGGGCATCGTAAAAGATACGAAAGAAGAAATTTCGAACATGATGTGCAGGGGTTTCCGGAAAGACATTCTCATCCTTTCCGGTGGCGTCTCTATGGGGGAATACGACCTCGTGGGAGACGTAATGAAGGATTTAAACACGCAGATCTATTTTGAGAAGGTGGCATTAAGACCGGGAAAACCTGTCATCTTCGGTAAAAAGGATAAGACATTTATCTTTGCATTGCCGGGAAATCCTGTGGCATCCTTTGTCACCTTTGAATTATTCATTTATCCTGCCATCCGGAAAATGATGGGATTTCCCAATATTCACCGGACTACGGTAAAGGCGTCTCTGGAGATGGAGATCCTTGTCAAGAGAAAGCGTCGTGAATACCGCCCAGCATTACTCCGGATGCACAATAACGCCTGGCTGGTTTCTCCGGTGGAATGGCATGGCTCGGCTGACCTGCTGGCTACCACCATGGCCAATTGTTTGCTTATTGTCCGTGAAGACGCAGAAAAACTTATGGCGGGAGACCTGGTCGATGTCATCTCTCTGGATTAGATGGGTTAGGTTTTAAAAGCCAGAATCCTAATGACTTTTCATTTTTATCCCCCCGTAATCTTCTCCGGAAGGGAACTTCTAAAATTCCTCTCTTGGGAAAGGTCTGGGTGTGTTTGTTTTTTGCTTAACTAAAAAGTTTGACATTCCTAAAAACGCTTATTTATTTCCAAAACATTGAACAAGCCGCATTTTAGAAAGCCCCTCATCCTCACTTTTTTGACCATACTCCTTTTATGCCTTTCCTTTCCGCCGGCAGACCTCGGTTATCTTGCATGGGTCGCTTGTATTCCGTGGTTCATACTTATGGTAACTGAAGAAAAATATATCTGCCTTTATTCGCTGGGTATCGGCGCAATATTCTTTATTATTCAACTATCGTGGCTTCGCCATATCGCCTTTATTGCCTGGGTATTGCTGAGTTTATATTGCTCCGCATATTTCCTCGCTTTCGCGTTCTGCACACGGTATATTACAACAAAACTGAAACTTCCCTTTGTCATCGTTGTACCTTGTATATGGACGGCGATGGAATTTGTCCGGTCATTTCTTTTGTCGGGTTTTCCATGGTTTTTCATCGGACACACGCAGTATCAGTATCTGCCGGTAATACAGATCGCCGATATCACCGGTGTTTACGGCATTTCCCTCATTATCATCATGAGTAACGCAGCGATAGCCGATCTGCTCTCCCTTAGTTTCATACGCCAAAGGCGCACCTTTTTCAAACTGACGTGCATTCTGCCATCCGTGTTTCTGGCAATCAGCATCCTTTACGGGTTCTCCTGGCTCAGGCATTATCACCCCAAAGAGGGGCCCGTCGTATGTATGGTACAGGGGAATATCCCCCAGGATTTAAAATTTGAGTCTACCGAAGATGACCAGCTACAGATTCTTAAAAAATATACCGATCTGTCAGAAAGCATGCAAAGCACACCAATCGACCTCCTTGTATGGCCGGAGACCATGATGCCAGGAATCCTCAATATCGATTCTGCACTTACGGGCAGGAAGATCGACCTGCTATCGCAGCTTACCGCCACCAGCCTCGCACAGAAGTTAAACACAAATTTACTTTTGGGAGGCATTGCACTGACTTTTGAGGGGGAAGAACAGGTCTATTTTAACAGTGCCTACTACTACAATAGGGCAGGAGCATTCATCGACCGCTACGACAAGATCCACCTGGTACCGTTTGGAGAGTTTACTCCCCTGAGAAACTATTTCCCCTTTCTGGGCAATCTCGTACCATATGAAATTGGGTTAACCCATGGCCACAGCCGGATAGTATTCCCGCTAGAGACCCTCGAAAACGAATATTTTATTTTTGGCGCATCTATCTGCTACGAGGATACCGTCCCATCTCTCATCAGAAAATTCAAGAGGGACGGGGTGGATTTCATGCTCAACATAACGAATGATGGCTGGTTCCGTGACAGCGCGGAGCTTGACCAGCACCTTGCTATTATGGTATTCCGTGCGGTAGAAAACCGCATCCCGATGGCACGCGCCGCTAATACCGGCATATCTTCTTTCGTTTCACCCGATGGCACCATATACGACAAATTAACAGACTCTGCAGGAAAATACCGGGAGATCAGCGGAACCCTTACCAATCGCATAAAATTCGTTAAAAAATATACCCCCTTCTATACCCTGTACGGTGATTGGCTTGCAATCCTTTGCGTAGCGACAACAGGTATCACGCTCATGATAGCTATAATTAAACCCCGATCTGTTGCCACCAGGGAACCAGCATAAAAGATGCGGAGGTGCATTATCGTAAGAGATATTTGTATTTGACTTCTTTGCAATCATATTGTGCAAAAGGGACTTTCCCCTTGACATTTCATAAAGGTTAACCGTATAATTCTGCCGTAATCGTATTATCAAGTAAAATCTGCCTTTTTAAGCAACTGTTTTATGCCCCCTTAACTCCTTACTAGGCGGGATTTGGTTGCGGCTTCGCTACTACATGGTATACAATTACTCACAATAAAAAACTACAATGCTTGTGAAGCGCTGAACATTAACAAAAACGTCCTCAAAAGAAAAAATATACCTGAATGCATCCACTAGATTTTATATTAGGTTTTGTTTCCACAGATATGGGAATCGATCTTGGTACGGCAAACACCCTTGTTTGCATACCGGAACAAGGAATCGTGCTTTCAGAACCATCGGTTGTTGCTGTGAAACCAGGGACAAATAAAGTTCTTTTAAATGGAAATGCGGTAGGAAACGTTGCAAAGGCCATGCTCGAAAAGGCACCGAGTAGTATCTCGGTTATACGCCCGCTCAAAAATGGCGTCATAGCCGATTTTGATATCACGGAGGCCATGCTTAAGTATTTTATTACAAAGGTGCATAAACGCAAATGGGGCGTACGCCCCAGGGTCTTGATTGCGATTCCCTCTGGCATCACCACGGTAGAAAAACGGGCAGTCGTTAATTCTGCCGAACGTGCCGGCGCCAGGGAGGTGTACCTGGTTTCCGAACCAAAGGCAGCAGCGATTGGTGTGGGTCTTCCGGTAGGCGAACCGATAGCCAGCATGATCGTTGATATCGGTGGTGGAACCACAGAAGTCGCCGTTATATCGCTCGGCGATATTTTTACTCATGAGAGTCTCAGGGTTGCAGGAGACGAAATTGACGAAGCAATCCTTCAATATATACGAAAAAGATATAACCTGGATATCGGACACCGTACATCAGAGCAAATAAAAATAGAAATCGGTTCTGCTTATCCTTTAGAAGAAGAACTCACCATGGAGATACGCGGGCGCGATGCTATCGCTGGTTTACCCAGGGCAATGACCATTACTTCCGAAGAAATCAGAGAGGCGTTAAAAGAGCCAATCGATAAAATTTTGTGTGCTGTAAAATCAACTCTTGAAAAAACGGCGCCGGAGTTAGCGTCGGATCTGATCACGAACGGACTGGTTGTAGTAGGCGGCGGTGCATTGATCAGAGGAATAGACAAATTACTGGTAGCTGAGACGGGTCTTCCGGTGCAAATAGGCAATGATCCTTTAACAGCCGTTGCAAGAGGAACGGGTTATCTCCTCGAAAATCTTGATTTATTTAAATCTGTTCTGCAGGATGAGGACATCCACCCCTAGTTTCAGTAATCTTATTAAACACCCCCTTGCAACAATAATTACCCTTTTAGTAATATCTTTGGTTCTGTTATCTTTACCGCCGAACATTTCAGGCTGTATCAAGATGACTTGTTCCGCCCCTATGAGGCCATTCCAGTGGGCAACTTGTTTTTGCAGCAATAAAGCCAGCGCTTTTTTTGATAACGTTATCTCTGCGTTACACGACGCACAAGAGAAAAGACATCTGGAGAAGCAAGTCTTACAGATCAAGAACAAGCTCGTTGAACAACAGGACACCATTTACAAACTCCAGAACAAATTACGTACCCTCTCAAAATTCCAGACAGAAAATACCGCCGTGAAAAAAAGCCCCATACTGGCGGATGTTATTGGATACGATTCATCAAATTTCAGGAAAAGCATAACGATTAACGCAGGCTCAAAACAGGGGGTGAAACCCAACGATATTGTCGTATCGGACAATGCACTCGTTGGAAAAATTACAACCGTAAGCAAAAGGCATAGCATTGTCCAGCTTGTCACAGACCCAGCTGCACGTATACCAGGAAGGATTGTCCGAACGCGTGAACAGGTAATTGTTGAGGGAAATGCAACTGCCTTTTGTAAATTAAAATATACGCCGCGCTGGGCAAAGCTGAAAAAAGGAGACGATATTGTTACGTCTGACATAGGAGGACTCTATCCGCCTTCTTTACCGATTGCTACGGTCGTGGAAAATGAAACAAAAAGTGGTGCGCTCTTTCAATCCGTAAAGGTATTACCACGGGTAAATATTTCGAAAGTTGAGAGCGTGCTCGTTATTACACAGTAGTCCCGGGTACTCTACCCCGTACAAACCGAAAAAAAACAAAATCCGAATCACGAAAATGGTAAATCAGTCCCGTCAGGATTTTAAGCTCTGGCCGAGTTAATTTTGTTTTTTGAAAATACTCTGTTATAATATTACCACGTAAAATCTTTCTTTACTTTACAAGGTTTTTACATCCCCTTTCGTCCCTCTCGATGGGAGGGGTCTAATTGCGGTTTTACTGCATTGTAAATAAAAGCGTCTCGCAGGGGCATGCTTCATGTCTGCACCTGTACCGCGAGGAGTAACTGTATGCGTTGGTTCCCCTTTTTTTGTATCCTGTTCAGTATCTCCCTCTTTCAGTCCACCCTGATGTATTGGATTACTCTTGGTTCAGCAGCACCCGATTTGTACTTTCCCTTCGTAGTATTTTATTCCTTCCTTACGGATATAAAACGAAATACCCTTGCGAATTGGCTAACGGGTATGTCAAAAGACGTATTTTCGGAAGGGAGTTTTGGAATAAATTCCGTATTTTTCGTTGCGATAGGTTTTTTTGTCTGGTCCTTTCGGGAGATACTTTTCAGAGGACATTTGGTTACTCAAATCCTTATTACATTTATCTTCTCAGTCATTTACAATATCGCATACACCATTCACCAGGAGATTTTCTTTTATTCACTCTCCCTTTCAGCAACACTCTGGATGATCTTTTGCTGTTCTTTGTATACCGCGATGATTGTACCGGTTCTGTTTTGGATATTAAAAAAATTTCAACCTACCCAGAAGCTTTTTTTCATTAAGGATAATTAGTTTATGTATCCTTTTCGTTTCAAAATAATATTCGTTTTTTTTGTTTTGTTTTTTATCTGCATTGTTGTGCGTCTCTTTCAGCTCCAAATCATTGAGAGTGATAAATACAAAGGCATCTCAAAAACCCGCCGGATCGCTACCTATCCCTTAGATTCAACACGGGGGTCGATTTTCGATAGAAACGGAAAAACTCTGGCTATCGATCAGCACGCCTTTGACATATCTGTTCACTATAAGAACCTGCT
The DNA here is from genome assembly GCF_001753675.2 of Candidatus Brocadia sapporoensis. GTDB lineage: Bacteria > Planctomycetota > Brocadiia > Brocadiales > Brocadiaceae > Brocadia > Brocadia sapporoensis. Next base: position 12,025 of record NZ_MJUW02000098.1, read on the forward strand.
CTATTGCTCTATAACGCGCACGAAAAAAACCATTCCGCGAATTACCGAACTGGAAGTGCATAAAAAAACAAAAAAATTGTGCCGGGATTGCCATGAAAATCAGGAGATTTGGCTGAAAAAACTCTCCCAGTTGCTGGATATTCCGCAAACCAAGTTATTAGAATACACTGACGAGGCAATCGAAAAAGTGGAAAAACTGAAGCAGAATATGGAACGAAAATACGGGAGGGCAATCCGGATAAAAGAAGAGACAGACTTTTATCCCGTTGTTTCTGATGTTGCATGGGAAAAGATTATACAGATAGAGACAAAACAGGATGATTTTCCTGGCATACGAATTACCCCCCGGCCAGAAAGAATATATCCGGAACAGACGCTTGCCTCACATATCTTAGGGTATCTGGGAAAACTCACCGAGGATGAATGGAAATTTCAGAGCAATAACTGGAGTAATTTTATCCTGGCTTCCAGCGCCGCCGATAATGAAACCCCTTCACTACTCTATGACGGCTATGCAGAAAACGATACGATCGGCAGAACCGGGATCGAGGCATATTACGAAGATGAATTGCATGGATTGCGAGGCAAGAAGTTTGAGGAAATTACCTGCAAAAATACCCAGATTGAAAAAACGGTACTGGAAAGACCTCCCATTCCCGGGAATAACCTCTATCTCACCCTTGACAGCCAAATTCAGACCTACGCAGAAAAATCACTCGGCACAAATTTAGGCGCTATTATTGTTATGAACCCCTGGACAGGTGAAATACTTGCCATGGCCAGCAACCCGCGCTTTAATCCCAATACGATTCAAAAGGATTTTCGCAAACTTATCGAGCACCCTTCAAAGCCATTCCTCAACCGAGCCATACAGGGGGCATTGCCACCAGGATCCATTTTCAAAGTGATTACAGCAGCTGCAGCCCTGAGTTCAAATGCGATAACAACTCAAACAACTTTTGAGTGTCCGGGTTATTTAAAATATAAAAATATCCTTTTCAAATGCTGGTCGGAGTATGGCCACGGATTCGTTACCATAGAAGATGCCATTCCACATTCCTGCAACGTATTCTTCTTTGAAACGGCAAAGAACCTTGGTGGCGATACTTTATATGCATGGGCTAAAAAGTTTGGCATTGGTGAGATGACAGGCATTGATCTCCCTCACGAGAAAGCCGGCAATATGCCAAAATTAGCCACCATTGCGTCTACCATGAATGTTTCCATCGGGCAAGGGGCATTACTCACCACCCCACTTCAGCTGGTAAGGGCCTACGCTGCAATTGCAAATGGCGGTACGTTAGTTCATCCCCACATTTTATTAAAAATTACCGATCCTCAGGGCGAAACGGTTCAGACATTTCAACCAAAGAATAAACAGAAGCTCTCCCTGTCGCCTGATGTTATAAATATTCTGCGCACGTCTTTGCAGGACGTGGTTACCCGTGGCACTGCCAAAGACAAGGGTTTGGATATCTATAAGGTCGCCGGTAAAACAGGCACTGCGGAGACAGGACGTCACAAGGACAACCATGCCTGGTTTATTGGTTATGCTCCCTATGACAAACCGGAATACTGTTTTGTTATCCTTGTGGAACACACACCGGGACATGGTGGTGACATTGCAGGGCCTATTGCCAGAGAGCTTATGTCATATTTGTTTCCTGAAATCAATCATGCTTCGTGAGGATACCGGTAAAATGAAACTTTTCTGGACGCACATTGGCACTTTTTCCTTTTTTAATTTGAAAAGTATCTTTAATCTTTCTCCAGGTAATTTTGGTGTCCGGAAAGGGGATAAGCCATGAAAGGTATTATCTTGGCCGGCGGCAGGGCAACACGCTTGTATCCCATAACAAAGGCTATTTGCAAACAACTGCTTCCTGTTTACGACAAGCCCATGATCTATTATCCTCTGTCTGTCTTAATGTTGGCAGGAATACGGGATATCCTTATTATCTCTACCCCTGAAGCGCTACCCAGATTTAAGGATTTATTGGGTAATGGAACTGATTACGGAATACATCTCTGGTATGCAGAACAATGCGAACCACGGGGATTGGCAGACGCCTTTCTCGTTGGCAGGCATTTTATCGGCGACAACAAGGTCTGCCTCGTTCTGGGCGACAATATCTTTTTCGGACACGGTCTTCCGGATATGTTAAAGGCTGCTTCCTCAGCAAAAGAAGGGGCTACCGTCTTTGGATATTATGTGAAAGATCCCCAGAGATACGGGGTCGTTGAATTTGATAAGGCTTGCCAGGTAATCTCCATCAAGGAAAAACCGGCCAAGCCAAAATCAAATTGGGCTGTAACGGGGCTTTATTTTTATGATAACACCGTGATCGAGCTCGCAAAAAACGTTAAGCCGTCAAAAAGAGGCGAGCTGGAAATTACGGATATTAACAATGCGTATCTCCAAAAAAAGCAGTTAAAAGTACAACTTATGGGACGTGGCTATGCCTGGCTTGACACAGGAACGTATGATTCGTTAATTGATGCATCACTTTTTATCAAAACCATAGAGGAAAGACAGGGGCTTAAAATCGGCTGTATTGAAGAGGTTGCTTACCGGATGGGGTTTATTAATGCCGGACAGGTGAAAAAATTAGCAAACCAGATCAATACCAGTTATGGAGAATATTTAAAAAAGATCGTACACGAGGAACCACAGCATGCCCTTCTCATTTAAAAAACTAGCCATACCGGATGTGCTTCTTATTGAACCGAAGATATTTCCTGATGACAGGGGGGTCTTTGCAGAACTGTATAAATACCCTGATTTTCTTCATGGTGGTATAATAAAACACATCGTTCAGATCAACTACTCAAAATCTGAAAAGAATGTACTGCGCGGGCTTCATTATCAGAAAAATCCCATGGCACAGGGCAAGATTATGAGGGTATTGTCAGGCGAGATCTTTGATGTTGCCGTGGATATACGGCAAGGATCGCCCTCGTACCGAAAATGGGTTGGAGAAACCTTATCATCGGAAAATATGAAAATGCTCTATATTCCCGAAGGCTTTGCACACGGATTCTGCGTACTCTCGGAAAATGCCGAAATCACCTATCAATGTACCAATACCTATTCTCCGGAACATGAGCGGGGTATTTTTTGGAATGATCCGGATTTGGCGATACCATGGCCATTAAAAAACCCGATTTTATCCAGGAAAGATGCCCTATTTCCTCTGTTAAAAAATACGGATAATAATTTTGTTTACGGTGATTAGTCGCACAAGGATGGTCATTTCCACAGGCCCCTATCCAGGTTTCTGTACTGTATCGCTTCTGATACATGCTCTGTCTTTATCAGCTTACTTTCATCCAGATCGGCAATAGTGCGTGCAACCTTGAGAATCTTACTATAGCCACGTGCGGAAAGCCCCAATTCCGTCATTGCCTGATGGAGCAGCGTTTCTGCTGCTTTTTCCACCACACAATACTTCTTGATCTGCTTTGAAGACATATGTGAATTCACCGTTATCGCCTGATCCCGAAACCGGTCTTTCTGCATGGCACGGGCTACGGCGATTTTTTCCCGTATATCTTTTGATGATTGTGAATCCTTTTCTGAAACAAGCTCACTATATCGGACAGACGGCACTTCTATCTGAATGTCAATCCTATCCAATAATGGCCCAGAAACCTTTGACATATAATTTTGGATTTGATGGGGTGTGCAGCGGCAGACTTTCTGGCCATCCGTAAAAAAGCCACACGGACAGGGATTGAGCGCCAAACAAACAAAAAATTTAGCCGGATAAGTGACAGAATTCATAGCACGTGAAATTGTCACAGAACCTGTTTCAAGCGGTTGCCGGAGCACTTCTATCGTCTTTCTGTCAAATTCCGGAAGCTCATCTAAAAACAAGACCCCGTTGTGTGAAAGACTAATCTCCCCAGGTCTTGGAAAAGAACCACCCCCAATTAACCCGGCTGTACTGATCGTATGATGAGGCGCACGGAATGGCCGTGTTATAATCAATGACTGTCCCGGATTAAGAAGCCCTACAACGCTATAAATCTTTGTTGTTTCTAAAGCCTCTTCTAAGGTAAGAGACGGCATGATGGTAGGAATACGCTGTGCAAGCATGGTCTTACCCGCGCCCGGCGGTCCCACCATAATTACATTGTGATTGCCCGCAACGGCAACCATTAACGACCTTTTGGCGTGCTCCTGGCCTTTTACGTCTGCATAATCCATGTCATACCCAGAAGATTCCCTGAACACTTCACTCAACTCGACCTTACAGGGTACGGAAGGAATGGCAGAGGTCAAAACTCCTACTGTATCTGCAAGGGTTTTGACAGGAATTGCATCAATTCCCTCAATAATAGCCGCCTCGGATGCATTTTCAAAGGGTACGAGAAATTTTTTTATCCCCAGCTCTTTGCACTTAAATGCCATGGATAAACAACCTTTGACCGGACGCACCTTGCCATCCAACGATAATTCTCCGACAATAGCGTATTCCTGGATATCGGGAACCTCAATTTGGTTTGTTGCGATAAGTATACCAATTGCTATCGGCAATTCAAAGACCGGGCCTTCTTTCCTGCGGCCTGCAGGCGCAAGATTTATTGTCATGGGTTTGTACGGAAACTGGTAACCGCTATTATGAATCGCCGCCTTTACCCGATCACGGCTCTCTTTGACCGCTGCATCCGGTAACCCAACAATGGCAATATACGGTATATCACCCGTGGCAATGTAAACCTCGATATCCAATATATACGCATCAATACCAAAAACAGCTACGCTTTTGACTTTTGCCAGCATAAATTATGATACTAAAGGCCGCTCTAGTAAAAACTCATTCCCCTTGTACAAAGAACATTATTTTTCCTTTTCCCGGAAACATGTGACAATAGAAAAAGATGGCTTTCCTCTTATTTATTGTTTGTTTGAACAACCTTATTTAATGCCGCAAGCAAAGCGCTCAGATCTATCCCGCTAGCACTAACGGTTTTTTCAATACTGAAACCGCCGCCGCAACATGCGTCCACCTTATAATTGCTGAAAACCGTAATGGTTTTCGGATACTTCTTTATAACGTCATTAATAACCATGTCCTTGGTAATCATTTTCTTTTCCTCCAAAATACTTTTTCTAAGCCCAACGATGCTTTAATTATCAAACAAAACATGTTCTTAATAAAACAAAATCTCGTCAAAAAGCAATGTATTTTTCTCGATTTTCAAATTTGGCAAAACTATCTTTTTTCAAAATGATTTTCCCCGGTGTTTAGTTTTCCTCAGCAAGAAAATAATTAGCTTGAAAAAATCCCGGTATAGAATAAACTACGTTCTTCAAGTACTGGGATTTTTTTTGACATTAAGATACATGATTATCCATTCGAATACGGGTAGGTGGTAAGGTGTCGCCTTGCATATTGCTCATGGTAACGTTTGTAGCTTTATTCGCCTCTGCGGGAAGTTATTTTTTTGCTAAAACGAGAATGTTGTTCTTTTTCCTCATCCTATTTTATACAGGAAGCACCTTTCTCTCTTCTTCATTATTTTCACATTCCCCCGTTTTTCTTTGCATAATAATCACTGTCTTTGTTGCCCTGCCTGTCGTGTGTCTTATCCTCTTTGCCCTTGATGTTCAGTATGGATTCTTTTGTACAGACACTTCTTTTATATTCGTTCTGGTCTGGTTGCTGATCCCTGCGCTTTTCTTTATAAACCTCATCAAGTATCTTTTCAAGATTATCTATGCCTGACCATTACAAAATATTTATCAGCGCGGGCGACTCGTCTGGGGATATTCATGGTGCAAATCTTATGTCCCGCATGGCGAACAAGAATCCACGAATACAATTTTACGGACTGGGAAAAAACCGTATGAAACAGGCTGGTCTGCATTGTCTCCATGATATGTCTACCAAATCATTAATGTGGCTCCACGTCCTGACAGAGCTCACCACTTTTTTTAAAATGAAAAAAGATTGTATCCGCTTCTTTCAACAAGAGCGGCCCGGTCTTGTTATTCTCATCGATTATTGCGGCTTTAATTTTCACCTGGCCAGGGCTGCAAAGAAACTGAAAATTCCTGTTATTTATTATGTTTGTCCGCAGCTCTGGGCTCATGCGCCATGGCGGGTAAAAAAAATGAAGAAGCTCGTGGATAAAGTAATCGTAATTTACCCCTTCGAAAAGGTCTTTTATGATGCAGCAGCAATTCCTGCCACTTACGTGGGACACCCGCTATTCGATGAAATGAAAACCAAGGGCACAGATGATGGAATAGTCTCGGAGCTCAAGAAAACCGGAGACCCTGTTGTCGCCTTCCTTCCGGGAAGCCGCAGGCAGGAAATTGCCCGACTATTGCCATTGATACTCCGGGCTGCCAAACTCATATATCAATCCTTCCCTACCGCACAGTTTCTTATCTCCTGTAGTGATAAACAATATCTCCCGCTTATCCAGGATCTTGCGAAGGAGGCAACCATCCCTTATAAAATTATTCAGGGAAAATCCCATGAAATAATCAAAGCATCCAGCCTTTGCATAGCTGGCGCAGGAACGATTACCTTACAGATTGCCTACTACTTTAAACCCATGGTTATTCTTTATAAAATATCCCCTTTCGCTTACTTCATTGCCAGACCGTTCCTTACAATCCCTTACATAGGGCTGGTGAATGTCCTTGCACAAAAGACCATTGTACCCGAACTCCTGATGCTCAGGAAAAATCACCGCTGGCTGGCTCGCGAGGCCATATCATTACTTAGCAATGATCAAAAAAGACAAACCTGCGCAAATGAATTGACCTTTTTAATCCATACTGTTGGAAAGTCCGGGGCATCTGAACACGCGGCGCAGGAGATATTAGAGTTTATAGGGTAATCTTTCATCACGGAGATCATCATGATATTTGAACAAGGTTATTTACGACATATGCGAATGCTTAACCTGTTCGGTCCATAGATCCATACCGTTGTTTATTCTGGCAATTATCGTAAGACACAGAGATGCTTTCAAGAATTTTCTGAGAAGTGTTATTTTTTTATAACGAAAGCAATCCCATTTCAACAAGCGATAGGGATCCGGTAAAGACATTTGTGAATCTGCTCGGGATGGAAGGACATATGAGGAGGGCGATCATGATGCCAGTCACTATCGTCTGGGACGTGGTGTTCCAGGTACGGCCACTTGCGGAATGGATCTACCCTTAGAGCCTGGATGAGTTTCCGGTTACTCATCGTTACATTTCCCGCCCTCGGGGGTATTGGTCCTGCCTCCTTACGCATGCATCCTTTCAGAAGATGCGGGGCATAACCGCCAACCTTATTTACAATTTGTCCGATCTGATAGAGGCTGAGATGCCGGTGCGAACCGAGATGATAAATGCCATTGATACTATGTTCCAGGGACAGTTCAATAACTTTGTTAAAATCTTCACAATAAAAAGGAGACCTTAATTCATCAAAATATAACGTAGCCGGATTATTTTTTTTAAAACGTGATAGTATCCAATCAATGGCCCCTGCATGTCCATTGACACTAATTCCCATGGGCAGTGATATACGAAAAATTGCTGCAGACGGATACCTGAGCATAACAATCTCTTCGGCTATGGCCATAGTCTTACCATACATCGTAACAGGGGATATCGGGTCCTCTTCGGTATATAACCCTTCTGTTTTTCCAGGAAATACCAGATCTGTGGAGAGATGAATCAACCGAAGGTCGCGATCCCCTATCATTTCCAGTACATTCAAGACCGCCTGCACATTCACGCGATAGGCCAGCACGGCATTCATCTCACAGGATTTTAATGCACAGGAACCCGCTCCGTTCAAAACAGACCTGAACTGTTTCCGTTTCATTAACTCTGCAAGACCTTTTCGATCTTCTATATCCAGAGGAATAATTCCTTCCCCACTCAGTGGCCAATATCGAACGGGACGGATCGCAGTAACGTGGTTTGGGTATTTTGAGTGGAAATGCTGAAAGACACTGTATCCCGGCACACCCGTTACACCGGTAATTAAAAGTGGTAAAAAAGAGGGCAACGACATATTATCGCTCGCTCTGGTGTAGGCGGTTAAAATAAGCACTATAAACGGATACGAAGGAAGAAAGAAGGTTGTGTGGCGAGTATACGCTGGTTGTGACAGAGTTGTTTACAAGCATAGCGAAGATTATGAAGAAGCGTACGACAACTATTTTAATGCCCTTTTTAAAATTTTACCGGTGGGACCGTGCGGCAATTCCCTGCGGAATTCAAAATATTTAGGGACCTTATAGTGGGGTAACTGTTGCATGCAATAGTTCTTGATTTCATCCTCGCTGCATGTAACGTGTTCATGTAATGCTATAAATGCTTTGGGCACCTCACCGCGAAGCTTGTCAGGCGCACCGACAACGGCCACTTCAAAGACCTTCTCATATCTGCTGATGACCTGCTCAATCTCCATAGGGGATACATTTTCTCCGCTGATAATAATCAGTTCTTTTTTTCTCCCTGTAATCCACAAAAATCCTTCATTGTCAAGTCTGCCGTAGTCGCCTGTCTTTAACCATCTGTCGGGTGCAATAGTCTCAGCGGTCTCCTTGGGTAGCTTATGATATCCCTTCATTATATTTGGCCCTTTTACCCATATTTCGCCATCGTTGTTTTTTGGTTTTTCCTGCCCATTATCATTTACAATCTTTATCTCAATGTTATCCAGGGGCGGACCAACGCTTCCCGGTTTGCTTTTCTCAGGGAGATTCACCGAAACTATCGCTGTTGCTTCCGTTAATCCGTAGCCTTCTGTCAGAGGAATCGGGAATGCCTTACGAAAAGCCTCTAAAATATCGCCGGGCAAAGGTTCGCCTCCCGATGTGCAAAGTCTTAGCGTACGCAGATCATATTTAGTCGATTCTGCAGTTCGCAGGAGCACGCGGTACATGGATGGAATGGCGAATAAGGACGTGACTTTATATTTTTCGATCATTTCCAATACCTTCGGCCCTGAAAACCGAGGCAGATAGATAATGGCTGCACCGACACAGATTGGCAATACGAGGGTTGTAGTTAATGCGTAAGTATGGAAAAGCGGTAGTATACCAAGCAATATATCCTTTTCTGCAAAGTGAAAAGCTTGCATACATCCATCGAGATTGGCCAGAAAATTGTTATGAGTTAATACCACTCCTTTCGGGTTAGCGTTCGTGCCCGATGTGTATAACACGGCGGCCCGTTCTCCTTCACTGCCATAATGAATGCTATCTTCATTCAACAATACACCTGAATCGTTCTCTTCCATCAGGAAAATATACTTTATCTGATTTCCCAGTAAGGGTACGAAATGGTTGCAGGTAAATACCGTGTCTATCTCAGCGTCGCGGATTACATAAAGGAGCTGTTCTGGTGAGAGTAAGAAATTCAAAGGAACCGGCGTTTTCCCGGCAATGAGAATTCCATAAAATGCCGCTACAAATTCTTTTCCATTAGGAAGAAGTATTCCAATATTTTCTCCAACGCTACCCGATAATAACCTGCCTGCACACCTTAAGGCTTCACGGCGGAGGTCTTCATAACAAAGGGCACCGTTTGGATCTGTAATTGCCGTTTTCTGCGCGTATTTCTTGCATGTATTTAAAAACGTGTGAACGAGTGTCATTCGTCTGAAATTCTTTTCAAAGGTTTGTTTCTGTTATTATCGTACTTGGGTTCATTGATTCTTTTCCAAGCACCTCAAACTATATGTCCAAATTTCTCACTTCCAGTGCGTGTTTTTCTATAAACTCTTTTCGTCGCTGAACATCCTTTCCCGCAAGAGTACTAAAGATGGAATCTGCTTTTGCTGCGTCTTCCACTTTTACTTTTAAGAGTGTTCTGGTATCCACATTCATAGTAGTCACAGCTAGTTCTTCTGCATTCATTTCACCAAGCCCTTTGTAACGCTGGATTTCCAACCCTTTCCTACCAATCTCGCGTATTTTTGACAAAATTTCGCTGAGAGAATGGACAGATATTTCTGTGTCTTCCGAAATTAATTTGTATCCTGATTTATCACCATTATGGCCAACAAAGTATTCGTCTGCGGAAAAACCATAGGCCTCTATTTCTCGCACGGTCTTTTCAATTTCTCTGCTTTCATGATATTCTACAACTTCAATCATTCCCTCACTACGTTCAACAGCATCGCCTTCTTCCAGTATTTCTAATTCTCTTCCCTCTGCTTTTTGCTTCTCTTTTATAAACGTTTCTAACTCTTCTTCCGAATAAATGTGGAAAACATCCCCCTTGTAAGATACCTTGTATAACGGGAAATTTCCTTGCTTCTTATGCCGTAATCCTAAAAACTTATCTAGGGATACCCCCTTTTTTCTTAAGATTTTTATATACTCTTCCATTTGTACAAGCAGGTGCAGCAATCTGGTGAGTTTTGAATTATTCAAACCCTCTTTCTTCTTCCCATTCCCGTGGAACTCCATAATCGTCCCTTCTCCACCAAGCACAATAAGTTTTTTTTGAAGTTCCCGGTCATCGTAAATATATTCCTGCCTTTTGTTTTTTGTCACTTTGTACAAGGGTGGCTGGGCAATATAAATGTGTCCCTTTTCTATCAAATCTATCATCTGGCGGAAAAAGAACGTCAGCAAAAGCGTCCTGATATGTGCCCCATCAATATCTGCATCTGTCATGATAATAATCTTAGCATACCGCAGATTGCTCACATTAAACTCATCCGTTCCTATACCTGTACCAAGAGCTGATATCAAAGTTCGAATCTCCTCGTTACTCAACATCTTGTCAATGCGTGCTTTTTCTACATTTAAAATTACTCCCTTCAACGGAAGGATCGCCTGAAACGTTCGATCCCTTCCTTGCTTCGCCGTACCACCTGCCGAAATACCTTCTACAAGGAATAATTCAGAAGTTTCAAAATCCCGCGAGGAACAATCTGCAAGTTTTCCTGGAAGATTTGAGCTGCCAAGCGCCCCTTTCCTTCTTGTCAGATCTCTGGCTTTTCGAGCGGCTTCCCTTGCTCTGGCAGCGTCTATCCCCTTATTAATAATCGCCTTTGCTGTTGATGGTGTTTCCTCACAATAGGTTCCAAGTTGCTCATTTATCACTGCTTCGACCAAGCTTTGAACATCGCGATTGCCGAGTTTCGTTTTCGTTTGTCCCTCAAACTGAGGGTCTGGCAATTTAATACTTATAACGGCCGTAAGTCCCTCTTTGTAGTCATCCCCTAAGGGCGCCTTTTCTTCATTGAGGATGCCCTTGCTCTTTGCATATCCATTGAGAGTTCTCGTCAAAGCGGCTCTGAAACCACTTAAGTGAGTACCACCTTCAATTGTATTGATATTATTTGCAAAAGAATATACATTCTCACTATACCCGTCATTATATTGCATCGCCACCTCAACTATGGTTCCCCTGCTCTCCTTTTCAAAATATATTATATCTTTATGAGCAACCTCTTTCCCTTCATTAAGCTCCTTTACAAAAGCCTTTATCCCCCCCTCGTACCAATACGTTTCATTCTTATCTGTTCTCTCATCAGTTAATGTTATCTTTATACCTTTATTTAAAAAGGCATATTCTCTCAATCTCTTCGCTATCGTTTCAAAGCAAAACTCCACTTCTTCAAATATCCCGCTATCCGGTTTAAAAATAACCCTTGTTCCTCTTTTTTTCGTGACGCCTCTTATTTCCACTGGCGATCGTACCTCGCCCTTTTCATATCGCTGAAAATATACATGCCCGTCTCTTTTAACCTCTACCTCCATCCATTCACTGAGTGCATTTACAACCGATACTCCAACGCCGTGTAAACCGCCAGATATTTTATAGCTCTTATGCTCAAACTTGCCTCCTGCATGGAGCATTGTCATAACTACTTCCAGCGCAGATTTGTTTGTTTCCTTATGCAAGTCAACCGGAATGCCCCTACCATCATCCAGCACCGTTAAACTTCCGTCTATGTTTATTTTTACCTGTATACTTTCACAAAACCCGGCAACTGCCTCATCTACACTATTACAAACTACTTCTTCTACCAAATGATGCAGCCCTTTAGCCGTCGTATCCCCTATATACATAGCAGGACGCTTCCTGACGGCTTCAATGCCGCCAAGCACCTTTATAGAAGTCGAATCATATGTACCACGATCATGTGTTGTGCTATTTTCTTCTACCATCATTCAATATTCCTACTTTAAACCGTATATCACTTAAATATTCCACTCTCGTCAACTTATTAACTTTCGCAATTATAGCAGCCTTCTCAAAGTTAGTCAAATGGTGAATCAGCGCCGTAGACTCTGCATTTACGAATAAAACTCCCTTTTTTAAGTCTATTACTTCAGTACACCGATATATTTCCTCACCAACAATATCTTTCCATGCATTCCTTACTTCTTGACACATTTTATCTCCACTACTTCTTTTCGGAAATAACCCCTTCAACACCTGACCAACGCTTACAGCTCCTCTTTTATTAAAGAAATATCTTTCTGGCAAGCCTCCCGTCATTACACACATCTCCCCGACATAAAAACCCTATTTCATTTCAATTGGCATAATGACATCCATTTGCTCATAACCTGTCCTGAACAAGGCTGCACCACCGCCATCACCAAGTTCTATAGTAACAGTATCACTATCTGAAACCTTCAGCGCGTCGATAACATACTCAGGATCAAAACTTATTTCTAAATCCGGTCCATCATATCCAGCAGCCATTTCCAATTCCGCTTCTCCAACATCTGAAGTCTTGGATGAAAGCAACAATTTTCCCTGCTTAAACACAAATTTTACCACACGGTATTCTTCATTTGTCATGAATGACGCCATCCTCACCCTTGATAATAACTCATTTCTACCAACTTCTATTCTCTTATCATTCTTTTTCGGTATAAGCTCATCGTATTTCGGGTACTTTCCCTCTATCAACTGCGAAACAATTTCACCCCTCTCACCCACAAAATACACTTGTTGCTCTCCCATCCCTAGCTTTAAAACCCCTTTACATTCAGATACAAAACGTTGCATGAATGTTAAACACTTCACTGCAACTATCCCTTCCATCGAAACCCCTTCCGGATTATTCACCTTGCGTTTTATGGTAGACATCCTATTTCCATCTGCAGCAACCATAACCATGTCATCGCCTATGATCCTTACAAAGACACCGCATAACATACTCCTCACTTTAACTGTTGACACAGAATGAACAACCTTTTCAACCATATCGCTGATAATTTCACCATCCACCTCAACAAAACCTCCGGTCCTTATCTTACCTATTTCCGGAAATTGAAGAAAATCTTCTCCTGCTATCTTAAAATACCCACCAGCCGATCTCAAAGTACAATTACATCCTTCAATCAATACCGATATCTCTTCATTTCCAGCCCACTCTCTTAAAACATTGTTTACCCTAATCGCAGGCAGGACAATTCCACCCTCTTCTTCACAACTTCCTGCCGATAGGATATATTTAACCAAAACCTCTAGATCCGTAGCAACAAATTCTACCTGCTTTTTTTTTACCTCGACCTTAACACCCTTCAACACGCTTTTCAGCGCCGAGGAGGGAACAATACCAGTTACCAGGTTAAAACCACTGTACAAATCTTTTCCGGAAAAACTTAATTTCATATATTCTTCCTATCTCTTTTATTATATTTTAAAAGAATTTATAAATCGTAAAATTATTATTATGGAATGATCATTCTTCTGTTAAAAAGCATAACTGTTTAAAAAATAAAAACATACACCATTTATTACTTGTAGAAAAGTTGTAGATGCTTTGTATTTTATAGTATCCTCCATTGGAGATTAAAAATTAGTGGTGGCCTATATCTAATATTGTTCTTCACTAAATGCTGGGAACATTCTACATGTTATAAACATGTTATTTCTGTAAGTCACTTTCTAATTTTTGAAGTATAATATTGAGATGCTTATCCTTCTTAGACATTCTAGTTATTTTTTCGTCTGCATGAATTACCGTAGAATGATCTCTTCCACCTAAGTATCCACCGATTTCCATGAGCGACATCTTGGTTAGTTTCCTTGATAAGTGCATTACTATTTGTCTGGGAAGTGCAAGATTTCTTGTCCTGCATCGTGATTGAAGTTGAGACACACGGACATTAAATCTCTCGGATACTGCTTTAATAACTGATTCTATGTTGACGTGCTTTCTATTTTCTGAAAGCTCCCAAACTATTTTTCTCACGCGGTCCATTGTTATACTGTTCTTGGTTGTTTTCCCATCCCGACTTAGACGTGCTATAGCACCTTCAATCTCACGGATACTACCGGTTATATTTTTTGATAGGTAAGATGCGGTTTCATGCGACAGGTTAATACCCCACAGTGACGCCTTTTTCTCCGTGATTGCAATGCGTGTTTCCAGCGTTGTGTTTTCAATACCACAGAGGAGTCCCCACTTAAAGCGGGAAATAAGTCTATCTTCAAGAGTAGCGATAGATTCTGGGGGGCGATCGCTGGTAATAATAATTTGTTTTTTGGCATTGTAGAGTGCATTGAATGTGTGAAAAAACTCTTCTCTGCTTCCATGTGAATTTTCAAACGATTGTATGTCGTCAATGAGGAGCGCATCGATATTTCTGTAGAAATTTCTAAAAGAATCCCAGCTATTTGATTGTATCGTTGAAATATAATGATTCACAAAACGTTCACAGGGTAAATAGATAGTTTTCATCCTGTGCTCTGATAAAAGTATGTTGTTGATTGCATGTAGAAGATGGGTTTTTCCCGATCCAGAAGCACCGTGAATAAATAAAGGATTGTATGCAAGTCCTGGTGATTTAGAAACGGCAATAGCTGCTGCATGTGCTAATCTGTTACATGGACCCACAACGAAATTCTCAAAACTATAGTATTTATACAATTGAGTCGTATAGTTTTCCTCAGGAGATTTTTTTCCTAAGGAGATATCTTCGTTGGAAAAAGACGTGGTAGATAACCGCCTAAATACCTCTTCCTCTGTGGAAAAAATGACTTCTTTTGAGGAGTTTAATACCTTGTATACAGCACCCGAGAAAAGGTCATTATAGTGACTGTTAAGCCACTCACAAATAAAGTAGTTTGGTGCAACAAAAGTGATACTATTACCAGTTATGGAAGATATTCTGAGACACGAAAACCATATATCGAATTGTTGCTCAGTGACTACCTCTCTTATTGTGGACAACACACCCTTTAAAATAAAATCTTTTTCGTCATTCGAAGCAGGGTGTATTCTTAACATTGTCGGATATTGTGTTAACGTTAAATTTTAATTGGCAGGTGAAAACACGCAGAAAATTTTCAAAAATTTTAAAAGTATGAAACGAAAAAGAACGTTGAAGAGTAAGGCAAATTCTGTAGAAAAACAAATATACTTTACAAAAAATCGGCAGAAATAGTACCAAGAAACAGACAACAAGTCAAACAATAATATATCACGGCTGACATATTAATATGGACAAAGATGATAGTAATGCAACAGTTACGGAAGAAAGTGCTGGTCAAGTACATTTATTATTACCGCCACAAGAAAGACGGGTGCCGCGATAGCCAAACACAGGTATGAAAAACTGATGAACCTTTCCGTTTTATGGTTGTGGAAATTCTAAGGGTATTTTTGTTATTATTTGAGAACTTAGATATTGCTGGAAAATTAAAGTATGATTGGTTAATGAATATAGAAACAACAGAGAAAGTTGTTAAAACAAGAGAGGATCTTTTTATAAATAAGAATCGCGGTTTTACTCTCATAGAATTAATAATTGTATTGTTGATTATCGGTATTATTGCTGGTGTGGCAGTGCCCAGGTTCTCAAGCTCTTTTGACACTATCAGGTTCAAAAAGACGATGTCAGACCTGGTATTTTTTCTCAGAGAGGCCCGTATCAGGGCTATGGGGATTGCAGAGGTATATTATGTTACCATAGACCTCCAAAAAGGTTTCTGCTGGAACAGTGATAAAAAGATTTTTATTCTGCCCAAAAATGTTGAGATATTTGCTGACAAGATTGAGGCCCAGTATGACCATACGAAGACATTTGCTTTTTTTCCGAATGGGACGGCATTGGAAGAAAAAATAGGATTTGTTTGCGATAAGATGGTCGCTGTGTTACATGTGGAGCCTTTAGGTGGATTGGCGTATTATCGAATGGATGAGATGATGGAGCAGGTCGTTCGTTATGCAAGGGATAAATCAGAACTCAGCGAGGATGAACTGAAAAAAAATATTGATATATCGAATGATTCTGATACAGTAAGAAACGGTGTCACAACCGAATACTATGATATGGGCAATATTAACTTAGAAAATGAAGAACTCGGAACAAATAATGGATTCGAGATGTCTTATGAGAATAGCAAAGAGACGGGGGATGAGTAAGTATGGAGTCGCAAAGTGCTTTTCTGTCTAATAAAATCTGCGTGCTGTTTGAATATACACACGGATTTGGAATATATCACACGGACAAACAACGTTTGTCCGTGCCATCCGGTAACCCGCTTAAATAATATGAAAAATCCCATACAATTAAATTGTAAAAATTTGCTAAATTTATTTAATAATGACTTTTGAACGGAGCGATTTACATGAGAAACAAGTTAACGTTAGGATTATTGAGACACAACGGTTTTACCTTATTGGAATTACTTATCGTTATGATTATAATTGGATTGCTTGCGGCATTGATAGGCCCCAAGATGATCGGTCGCGTTGGTGAATCGCGCCAAACGGTTGCGAAACAGCAAATAGAAGGGTTTTCAAGCGCCCTGGAAATGTATAAGCTCGATACGACAAAATATCCCGCTCAGGAGCAGGGATTAGAGGCGCTAATAACAGAGCCTCAAGGAGTTTCCAACTGGAAAGGTCCGTATCTAAAGAAAAAGTTTGTCCCAAAAGACCCCTGGGGGAATAATTATATTTATATTTACCCTGGCGAACACGGAGATTATGACCTTGTCTCGTATGGATCGGACAGCAATGCCGGAGGAGAAGGCGAAGCTAAAGATGTGGTAAGTTGGGAATAAAGTTGAAGTACAGACGTTTTGAGGGTCTTACAGATTTTCCATCATGAATCAAACCTTAATAAAAAATATCGGGGAAGCGCTACTTGAAATTGGCAAAGTGAATCGGGCTGATTTAGACCGTGCGCTGGAAGTTCAAAGACAAACGAAGCAAAAGCTCGGACGCATTTTTATTGATTTAGGAACGGTTTCGGAAGAAGACCTTCGTCTTGCCTATAGCAGATTATTGCAGATACCGGTTTGGGAAAAAAAGAAAGACGATCGTTATCCGCTGATTGAAAACGTTCCTAAAGTCTTTCTGCTGGCAAATCGTGTACTTCCCCTGTGTTTGAATAACGGGGTACTGGAGATTGCCCTTGCTGATCCTCAGGATTCATTGTTGGCGGAGACGATCGCATTGGCAACAAATAAAGAAATACGGATTTTTGCAGGTTGTGAAAAGGATATTTTAGCCTCTCTTGAAACGATGTATGAGGGTGAGGTTAAAGAAGAAGAAGACGGGATGACTTCCAGTATCGAAGTCAAAGATGATGTAGAGCATCTACGGGATATGGCTTCAGAAGCACCCGTGATACGACTTGTAAACAGCATATTAACAAAGGCTATTGAAATAGGGGCGAGCGATATACACCTGGAGCTTTTTGAGAAAAACACACGTTTGCGTTATCGTACGGACGGTGTTTTGCAAGAAATGGTTCCTCCCCCGCGCGAGCTCTACAATGCGATTATTTCACGTATTAAGATTATGTCGAAGCTGAACATTGCTGAAAAACGGCTGCCTCAGGATGGCCGGATCAAGATGAAAGTAGCGGGCAAGGAGGTAGACTTAAGGGTTTCAATCATCCCCATGAGTTATGGCGAGGGAGTGGTGATGAGGATTTTAGACCGGACGGCAGTTACACTCAATTTGGAAAAATTGGGTTTTAATCAGGAATTTTTAATGAAATTTCGGAAAATGGTAAGTAAGCCAGAAGGGATGTTGCTTGTGACAGGCCCTACGGGAAGTGGAAAAACAACGACTTTGTATGCCGTACTTAAAGAACTTGTCTCTCCTGAAATCAAGATTATAACCGTGGAAGACCCTGTAGAATACAGTATGGAGGGGGTGAACCAGATACAGGTAAATCCTCAGATTAATTTAACCTTTGCCTCCGGACTACGATCCATTTTGAGACACGATCCCGATGTCGTTCTTATTGGAGAAATCAGAGATCGGGAAACGGCATCGATTGCTATACAGGCTTCTTTAACCGGGCACCTTGTTTTATCGACGCTTCACACAAACGATTCGGCATCCGCATTTACCCGCTTGATGGATATGGGGATGGAGGACTATTTAATCTCTTCATGTATTATTGGTGTTCTTGCACAGCGTTTGGTAAGGAAAATTTGCGGGAAGTGCCGCGAAGCGTTTGTGCCAGGCGATGATTTACGCCAGACGCTGAAGATGCCGGCAGGGGAATATTTATACAGGCCCAAGGGCTGTGACGAGTGTAGCAATACCGGATTTAAAGGCCGAAAGTGTATTGCAGAGTTTCTCTGTGTGGATGACACCATACGCCGGCTCATTCTTGCTCATAAGGATTCCAGTGAGATTATGAAAGAAGCTGTCAGGGGTGGGACAAAAAGCTTGTGGGTGGACGGGCTGGAATCGGTTCGCAGGGGAGAAACAACGCTGGAAGAGTTATTGCGGGTATCGTCTGATACACAAGAAGAACAGACATTGTTTGTGCCATTACGCTAAAAAAGGCACAATTATGAGGAAAAGACAGACCCGTTTTTTTGTTAATATAATTGGTAGTTATGCCGATAATTTCCAGTACAAAACGATGGTTGTTAGTAGTGCAGCAATAATTTCTTATCGCTATGACTGATGATAATTATAATGTGGGAGGAAGTATAAACATGCATAATAAATTTCTGGAAGCTATCGGTGTAAATGGAATAGATCTAAAAAAATATCCCGTGGAACATCTCCCGCGCATACTTCATCTCAGCATGATTATTAAAAATACCTGTTTTTGGATGAAAGACTCAATTATTCCATACCGTTTGTTATCAACACAAGAACAAACGAAGATTATAGAGGAATTTGTACAATCTATCATTGCCTTTCAACTGAAGGAAGTTTAGAATAACGCATTTATAAAAGACTTCCTACACGCACCTGCCACGTCATCTCTCAGATTGTATACCACGCATTAAGATTTACCTGTCCATTAATCTCATCCTTTGCTCATCATTAAATCTGTGTTTGTATCTCCCTGCGATTAATCTGTATCCATTCAAAAAGACGGATTCATAGAACAATGCATACCTAAATATTACATTGACATATATAACCGCTTAATGCTAAATTTGCAGTTACACAGCTTGCACTTCCTCTCTGGGGAGCGAAAAGAAACGTAGAGGATTGTGGACAAGGCGCACTTTATTGAAGATGAACTGCAGAAGCAAATTCGGGAAGGGTTTATATGAAAATTAATGTAAAAATTGGAACCGTTGAAAAAGAAGCTGCAGAGATACTGGTTTTTTACTTGTATGAGGATATGAGAATCATGAGCGAAGCACTCGCCCATTGTAATAAGGCATTACACAATAGTATCTCTGAATTAATAAAGAAAAAAGAGTTTAGTGCCAAACTCAACAAGACGATGGTGTTGCCTACGTATGGAAAAATTCCTGCAAAACGCGTTCTGTTGGTGGGTTTGGGTAAGAAAAAAGAGGTAACACTAGACAAAATAAGACAGGCAGCAGGCATTACAACCAGCACTGTGCGCGACATGGGTATCAGTGAGGGCACCACGGTGACAGACTCACTGGATATTTTTATCCCGCCAAGCGAGTGGTGTCAGGCTTACGTAGAAGGCGCACTGCTTTCTCTTTACAAATACCAAAGATATAAATATATTTCACCGGAAGAACGACACGAACTTAAGATGCTAACTCTTCTCGTATCTCGGAAAGATACATTAACGACAATTCACGATGCTGTTAAATATGGGAAAATAGTTGCTGATGCTGTCTGTTTCACACGCGATCTCATTAACACACCTTCACGGGATAAAACCCCCGCTATTTTAGCGGATCATGCTGTAAAAATGGCCAAGGAACTTGATATTCATTATAAAGTGATGTCTTCGCCAGAGTTGAAAAAACTCGGGATGGGTGGTTTATTAGGCGTTGCTCAAGGAAGTGCCCAGTCGCCTAAGTTTATTATACTCGAATATAATGCCCGCACTAAGGGTCAGGACACCATTGTGTTTGTCGGAAAAGGGATTACCTTTGACTCAGGGGGAATTTGTTTAAAACAGGCCAAAGATATGGATCAGATGAAAAGTGATATGTCTGGCGCTGCTGCTGTTATGGGGGCTATGATGGCGGTGTCGAAAATGAAGGTTCCACAGCACATTATTGGTCTGATTCCATGCACTGAAAATATGCCCGGTGGTTCGGCAATGAAACCGGGCGATGTTATTACCTTCCATTCAGGCAAGACCGCAGAGGTTACAAATACGGACGCGGAGGGGCGCTTGATTTTGGCGGATGCATTGGCATACGCGGGAAGCTATCATCCCCAAGCGGTGATTGACCTTGCAACTCTAACCGGGTCTTGTGTGGTTGCTTTGGGCACGGTTGTTACTGGTATGATGGGAAATAACGAAGAGTTAAAAAAAAGAGTCCGGATTGCTGGTGAAAGATCATGGGAAAGAGTGTGGGAACTTCCCCTCTGGGAGGAATATCAGGAACAAATCAAGAGCGATATTGCAGATATTAAAAATGTGGGAGGTCCTTATGGAGGAGCCATCACTGCAGCCTGTTTTTTAAGTAAATTTGCAGAAAAATATCCTTGGGTGCACCTTGATATTGCCGGTACCGCATGGTGTGAGAAAAACGGCGCATATACTCAAAAAGGAGCCTCTGGCGTTGGCGTTCGATTGCTGGTGCAATTAGTCAGAAACTGGACCAGATTCCCCAGGAAGACATCTTTGTAAGTAAATGTGACAGGAGTATGATTGAAGGAATGATGAGTACAAAACAGAGCAATTGCAACAATGCCATTGTTATCAGAGGTGCCAGAGAGCACAATCTGAAAGGGATCCATGTTAATATTCCACGCGATCGGATAACTGTTATTACGGGCATTAGTGGCTCAGGGAAATCTTCCCTTGCATTTGATACCATTTATGCGGAAGGACAGCGACGCTATATAGAAAGCCTTTCTACGTATGCACGACAGTTTTTAGATCAAATCCAAAAACCGGATGTAGAATTCATCGAAGGGCTTCCCCCCACCATTGCTATTGAACAGCGCATCAGTCCGCCCAGCTCACGTTCTACGGTGGCAACCGTTACGGAGATCTATGACTATTTACGGTTATTATACGCGAGGATCGGCACTCCTTATTGTTATCAGTGTAAGTGTATTATTTCCCGACAAACGATTGACCAGATGATACAAAAAATCATGGAAATTCCTCAAGGGACCAGGATTATGCTCCTTGCCCCTCTTGTTAAAGGGAAAAAAGGAGAGCACCGGGAGATATTTAAATCGATACTACAAAAAGGTTTTGTGCGCGCACGTGTCGATGGTGACATTATAGAACTTACAGCAATTCCAAAATTGGCGCGGTATAAAGCTCATGAAATTGATGTAGTCGTTGATCGTCTGGTTATGAAAAATGATATCCAGGCACGTCTGCACAATTCTGTGGAAATATGCCTTAAAATAGGCGAAGGGGTAATGCTGGTAAACCAGGAACGCGAAAAATCACGGGCAGATATTCTCCTCAGTGAACGATATGCCTGTCCCACATGCGGTAGTGGTTACGAAGAGCTGACGCCACGCATGTTTTCTTTTAACAGTCCTTACGGTGCATGCCCATCCTGTAATGGAATGGGAAATTGCCTTGATTTTGACCCGGAGTTAATTGTTCCTGATAAAGGTAAGAGCATAAAAGAAGGTGCCATTGATGCCTGGAAACAATGGGGGGCACTTACCCAGAATCATTATGATAACCAAATCAAGGAATTTGCAAAAAGCTTCTCTGTTCCTTTGCATAAGCCTTTTACGAAACTGCCAAAAGAGGCACGGGATGCCTTGCTCTTTGGCAGGAAAGATTTTGAAGGGGTGATTCCCAACCTCAGACGCATCTATGAAAAAACAGCGAGCGAACACATTTTGAAACGACTTTCCAGCTATATGAGTTACCGGGCGTGTACTGCCTGTAACGGAGCACGACTGAGAATAGAATCTCTTTCGGTAAAAATAGATCATAAGTCAATTCAAGAGATAATGAACCTCACGACAGAAGAAGCCCTGAAGTTTTTTACCAAGTTAAGATTGGAAGGACAACAGGCAATAATTGCCAGACCGATCCTGAAAGAAATACAAAACAAGCTTCGCTTTATGATAGAGGTGGGATTACACTATATAACCCTGGGACGCAGCAGTGACTCCCTATCCGGAGGCGAAGCCCAGAGAACAAGGCTTGCCGCGCAAGTTGGCTCAGGTCTTGTTGGTGTATGTTACGTATTGGATGAGCCAACGATAGGGCTTCATTCACGGGATAGTGAACGGCTTCTTCGGGCGCTAAAAAGTCTTCGTGATTATGGGAATACGGTCATCCTTGTAGAACATGACGAACACACCATTCGCCATGCGGATTATATCATAGACCTTGGCCCAGGAGCGGGCGAACGCGGCGGCAGTATTGTTGCTTGCGGTACCTTACATGAAATTGTCGATAACCCTGATTCATTAACCGGCCAATATCTCAACCAAACATTAAAAATTGAACTTCCGGCAAAGAGGCGTAAAATCAATATGGGCCATTCTCTTGAGATAAGAGGCGCTTGTGCTCATAACTTAAAGTCTATTACCGTGAAATTCCCGCTGAAAACTTTTTGTTGTGTTACCGGAGTATCCGGTTCTGGCAAGAGCACCCTCGTTAACGATATCCTGTATCGGGCTCTTACGAGGTTGTTGTACGATAGTTATGAGGTGCCGGGAGAGCATAATGCCGTTCTTGGTACGGAACATATTGATAAAGTTATAGAAATTGATCAGTCGCCTATTGGACGCACACCACGCTCGAATCCTGCAACGTATACAAAGGCATTTGATATGATTCGTTCTCTTTTTGCACGGACACAGGAAGCAAAAGTTCGTGGTTATACCGCCGGGAGATACAGTTTTAATATTAGCGGTGGACGATGTGAGGGTTGTAAGGGACAAGGAATAAAAAAAGTAGAGATGAATTTTCTGCCTGATATGTATGTTCTGTGTGAAGAATGTAAAGGGAAGCGATATAACAAAGTAACCCTGGAAGTTACTTACAAAGATAAAAGCATTTCTGATGTCCTTGACATGCGTATCGAAGAGGCCCACCAGTTTTTTAAGAATGTTTCAAAAATAGAACGGATCTTACACACGCTCAACGATGTTGGGCTGGGCTATATTAAATTGGGACAGTCAAGCACGACTCTGTCTGGCGGAGAATCGCAGAGGATAAAGCTCGCAACAGAACTTTCCCGTCACGAAACAGGGAAAACCCTTTATATTCTTGACGAGCCTACGACAGGTCTCCATTTTGCTGATATTCAGCAGCTTTTGAAAATTTTACACAGACTAGTCGATTTGGGAAACACGGTGCTGGTGATAGAACACAACCTGGAGGTCGTTAAGACAGCAGATTACATCATTGATTTAGGGCCAGAAGGAGGAGCAAAGGGGGGCGAAGTTGTAGCGGCAGGCACCCCAGAACAGGTTGCGAAAAATGAACGATCTTATACAGGGAAATTTTTAAGAAAAGTCCTTCAGCGAAATGAAAGATAATGAGGGAGTTATCTGTATGTTCCTGAAAAATGGTTTTTGGTGCATACGGGATATGTTTGTTGCGCGATACCACCTTTTATACGGCGAGCATCCTTGACATTCAAGGTGTGAAAGAATATAGTTACTTTTAAAATATAAAAATAGGAAAGTAAGTAGTTTCTGTTACAAAGGCCATTTTGAAAATGAGAATTGCCGAAAAGAAACAAGTAGCGGAGATTCTCTGTGATTAGTTTAGAAAGGAATGCCGCGTGTGGGATTATTCTGAAAAAGTGAAGGATCATTTTTTTCATCCAAGAAATGTAGGCGAAATTGAAAATCCGGATGCCGTGGGTGAAGTGGGCAGTTTAGCTTGCGGAGATGCGCTAAAATTGATGCTAAAACTGGATACTTCAGGCCGCATTGTGGATGTAAAATTTAAAACGTTTGGATGTGGAAGTGCCATTGCCTCTGCGAGCGCCTTGACAGAGATAATTAAAGGAAAGACCTTGGATGAGGCAGGGAAAATTACGGACAACGACATCGCAAAATATCTTGATGGGTTGCCGGAGCAGAAAATGCATTGTTCTGTGATGGGCCGGGAGGCCCTGGAAGCAGCTATTGCAAGTTACCACGGATTAAAGATAGAAAAACCGGTTGATGAAGGTGTGATTGTCTGCAAATGTTTTGGAGTAACAGATAATAAGATCATGCATGAGGTGAGAGAGCATAAATTAACAACCATCGAGCAGGTAACAAATTACTGTAAGGCAGGTGGTGGCTGTGGCTCATGTCATCCGAAGATCCAGGCTATCATAAATGAGGTATGGCAGAAAGAAAAAGAGAAAGCAATGATTGAAATGGTTAGGAGTCCCGTTAAAAAGCTGACAAATATACAAAAGATGAAGTTAATACAGGAAACCATAGAAAGAGATATTCGGCCTACCCTTCAATCAGATGGAGGCGATGTTGAATTAATTGATATTGATGGAGACCGTGTTATGGTCTCATTTCGGGGAAGTTGTGCAGAATGTCCCAGTTCAAAAGTTACTTTAAAATCGACGGTGGAAGCGAAGTTAAGAGAGTTTGTGACAGATACGGTTATCGTTGAGGAGGTGGCTTCATGAAGGTTGTATACGCAGATAATAATGCTACAACAAAGGTTGCTCCTGAGGTTGTAGAGGCTATGTTGCCGTATTTTACCGAGTATTATGGGAATCCTTCGAGTATGCACTCCTTTGGAGGCCAGGTAGCGAAAAAAATAGATGTTGCAAGACAGCAGGTGGCAGAGCTTGTTGGTGCAGACCCTGCGGAAGTGGTGTTTAGTAGTTGTGGTACGGAAAGCGATAATGCAGCTATTTGGGGTATACTTCGGGCAAATCCGCGGAAAAGACATATCGTGACGACAAGGGTAGAGCACCCTGCAGTTTATAATTTGGGTAAATATTTGGTTCAGTGCGGTTATCATGTGACGGAATTGGGTGTAGATAGCAATGGGATGCTTAATTTGGATGAATTATCTGATGCAATACGTGAAGATACCGCGATTGTGTCAATTATGTATGCAAATAATGAGACAGGAGTGATTTTTCCTATCGAGGAGATTGGTCAGATTGTAAAGGGTAAGGGTTCAATCCTCCATACGGATGCGGTTCAAGCCGTAGGTAAAATACCACTGAATCTTTCAAAAAGTACGATAGACCTGTTAACCCTATCGGGCCATAAATTACACGCTCCAAAGGGGGTTGGCGCCCTCTTTGTTAGGAAGGGAATTACGTTTGCTCCTTTTATTATTGGGGGGCATCAGGAAAAGAATCGACGGGGAGGCACAGAAAATGTTCCTTCGATTATTGGTCTTGGTAGGGCATGTGAATTGGCGAGGAATTATATAAATGAGGAATCGACCAAGATGAAACAATTAAGAGATAGGCTGGAAGAAGAGATTCTGAAAAAAGCACCGGATGCCAGGTTAAATGGACACAAAATGCAGCGTCTTCCGAATACGACGAACCTGAGTTTTGAATTTGTGGAGGGTGAGGCTATTTTATTATTGCTGAACGAAAAAGGAATCTGTGCCTCGTCAGGTTCTGCCTGCACCTCTGGTTCGCTGGAACCATCACATGTGTTGAGAGCTATGGGTGTTCCCTTTACTGCAGTGCATGGTTCTGTAAGGCTTAGTTTAAGTCGATATAACACCATAGAAGATGTTCATTATATTATTGAACAACTTCCTCCAATTATCAGAAGGTTAAGGGAAATATCTCCTTACGGCAGCAGGGAAATGAAAATGAAGGAACAAGCCGCTAGGGTAGTGGCGGGGATGTAGTACCATGTTCTGATGATGAACATGCCATTTTAATTGTGTTTGACAAAATCACAAAAAAAAGGGCGATCTCCAGGATCGCCCTTTTGAAATATTTTATTACGAGTTAAGTCGAAAAAAATTACTTTTCCTTTGTCTTAATAATAACATATCGTGAAAACTCACCCCGTTTTATCAGCATCAGGACACCTTTTTCTTTGTCCGCCTCATTCAATGCCTTTTTAAATTCTGTAACATTATTAATTTTTTTTTCGGTTTACTTCCTTGATGAAATCGCCTTCTCGTATCTCTGACATAGCTGCCGGACTGCCAGGTTGAACCTCGGTAACGATTACTCCGCTCTCTTCTTCGATACCGAGACTTTTGGCAAGTTCTTTCGTGAGGTTTTGTACGGTCATTCCAAGGTCTTTTCCGGATGGAGCTGCACCAGGCCCGGCGGCGAATAAATCGGCTGGCTGTTCACCAATCTTTACAGTTAAATCCTTTTCTTTTCCATCCCTCAGAACTTTCACCTTTATTTTTTTGTTAATTTCCGTTTGTGCAACCGTGTTGCGGAGATGATTTACGTCCCGAATAGATTTTCCATCGTAATCAACTACAATGTCGCCTCGTTCAAAGCCTGCTTCTTTTGCAGGAGAATTGTCTTGAACATCACTTACCAGGACACCTTCTGTAACCGTAACATTAAATGATTTTGCCAAAGCGGGATCGATGTCTTGGATGACAACTCCAAGCCACCCACGGGTAACCTTACCCTTTTCTACAAGATCTTTCATAATAATTTTTACCATATTGATGGGGATAGCGAATCCGATTCCTTGATAACCACCACTCCTGGTAAATATAGCGGTGTTAATACCAATGATTTCGCCTTTGATATTAACAAGCGGTCCACCGCTGTTGCCCGGGTTGATGGCTGCGTCTGTCTGAATCATGTCTTCATACGCTGCAACGCCCACATTTGCCCTCCCCGTGGCGCTAATAACACCGATGGAAACAGTCTGCGACAGACCAAAAGGATTTCCTATGGCAATGGCCCATTGCCCGGCACGAATAGTGTCAGAATCGCCCAATTTTGCGGAAGGCAGGTTCTTTCCATCTATTTTTACAACGGCAATGTCTGTTTGAGGGTCAGTGCCGACTACTTTTCCATCAAATTCCCGTTTATCTCCTAAATTAATCTTCAACTCATCGGCATCTTCCACGACGTGATTATTTGTTATAATGTAACCCTTTTCGCTATCAATAATTATTCCGGAACCAAGTCCTTGTATTTTGTAATCACCTTCAGGAAATCGAGGTTTGAAAAATCTATCATAAAAGTCGTCACCAAAAAAATCCTTGAATTGTTGGAATTGATCATCTTCCTGTTCTTGTTTTGGACCTGGTCTTGGTTGTGAATGAAATCTGTCATTAGGCATTTGTCTTTGTTTTTGTTTGCTGTGTTTAAACGTCTTTACAGAAGTAATGGAAACAACGGCAGGTTTAATCTGGTTAACCACATTTTCAAATACATGTTCAAAGTGGAGGGCGGTACTTAGTTCTTCTGCGCTGGTTTCACTTACTTGTTTATTCGCTGCATAGCTTTTTGTGTTAAGAAAGGAACACATAGTTACTCCAACACAGAGGCTAAAAATGAAAAAAAGACGAAGATAAAATCTTTTTGAACTGTGGGTCATGAATAAAACTCCTTTAAATAAAAGTTGAAATTTGTAACGAATTAAGAAAATTCTATGTTAGATATAACTTTTTGTCAAATCAAAAGTTGTGTGAGATTTCCATAAAGCTTGCATTCATCCTTGCGCATTGATAAAATAAAAGAGTTCAATCAGGTACATTTGTGATCCATTGCGGCCAAAATAGTCCTTTCTTTGATTCACGATTTATGGGGACGATGCAAGGGGCGCATACGTTTGCGTTGGTATGTATTTTTTTATAAAAACAGGAATCTAAATGTATTTTGTTCCAAGAAATCTCGCAAAAAGGGGAATTATGAATGTGAAAAAGATGTATTGGACGGTTTTTGTTGTAATGCTGTGGATTTCGTTTTTTTATATGCAGGAAAAGGTTTATTCTTCAGATGCGTATTTTGCATCCCGGGAGATTAAAAAACAAATTTTAAATGCTATTGAAGGGTGTCGTGATTCTATAGATATTGCAGTTTCTGATATTACTTCCTATGATTTTCTCCATGCCCTTGTTAAGGCACATGAGCGTGGGGTAAAGATCAGGCTTGTTATTAGCACAAAACACCTATTCGAGAAAGGGTCTCTGCCTGGTACTGACAAGGATGAGAAATTTGCAATAAAGACCGTGTTTCAAAAAGGAAGAATGCACCATAATTTTGCTATTTTTGATTCTCAATTACTGACTTTGGGGTCATATCCATGGAGGAAGAATATGGGTAATTATAATCGCTACGATATGATTTTTACCGAAGAAACAAAATTAGTTGTTAAGTATCAAAGGGAATTTGACCAGTTATTTCAAGAGGGAAGAACCACAAGCAGAAAAGAAAATCTCGTTATTGAAGAAAAAAGCCAGGGAAAATCTGTGTGTCTAAGTAAATCAGAAATTGCTCCAAAAGAGTCGGATGCGGGAAATCAGATTGTAGCGTCAAACTATGGGATTATTATAAAGGAGACCTCCCGTGGATTTATTGACATGAGTTTTGAAGACTTTGATAAGATCTTCGGAATAGCAAGTGAGTTATCTGATGAGCAGAAAGAGAGTTTATGGAGTCAGTGTATGGGGAAAAGGGTTAAGTGGAATGGAAGGGTGGCTTATATTGGATGGGGATTCATAACGAGCTGGATGATGAGTATAAAATACGGGGATACCAGTGTTGAGGTAAAGCTAAACTCAGCCCATAAGGATCATTTTTCTCTGGTGAAATTTGGCAATACTGTGACTTATACCGGAAAGCTTGATTCGCGGGTAACAAAAGTGTTTCCGTATAAACTTGAAGATGGTGACGTGCTTGAAGTTGAGAATACCCTTCCTCCGCCGGTAGACAGGAGTAAATTGGTTGAGGATCCTTATGTCATGCCAGTTTCGCAAGGGCCAAAAAAAGTATTCCTGATAGAGTCGTTTGAAGATCTGGACAATATCTTTGGCAATGGGAGCGGGATGACGGAAACGCAAAAGGAAATCGCATGGGAACGATACAAGGGGAAATATGTCAGTTGGATGGGGAAGATTATGTATAAAAACATGGTTGCTACTGGTTTATGTATGGGAATGATGCAAAAGGAAAAAAGGGATGTCGAGGTAAAGTTCGGATTGGCAAAGAAGGATAAAGCATTAAAGTTTCAAGATGGTGAAACAATCCTTTATAGTGGAAAATTGGTGGGAAGATGCGGAGATAAGACTCCGTTTATTTTAGAAGACGGGGACATTATATCGATAAAAGAATCGGGTTTAGGATCAGGCGGTCTGTGATGTCGGGCGAGATTTCATATTTCTCGCCTGTAGCGAAATAGAGTTGCCAGAGTAAAAAAAAGACAATTTTGAATGTGTCCCGAATTTGAGAAGCTTGTAGACGAATAGAAATTTCCATGAATAACTTTTGGAAACTACAAATTTTATTTTGAAGCAATGAAATTCTTTTCCGTACGGTTGTTTCCTGCATAACTTCTTTGGAATGTAAGGGTTAAAATTTTTTTTGTTTTAGCAGTAATTTTTACCTTATTGTCAATACAGATTCCTATAGCGCAAACGGGCTGGTTGTCCATTACAATAACAGGGATGGTATCTCGCTCTTTTAAGGGTATTTTTTTATCAATAAAGAGGTCTTTCAGTTTTTTGTGCCCGTGGGTGCCTAATGGTGAAATCGTGTCTCCGTTCTGGCGCATCCTCACAGAAAGTGGCATGGTGATGCTATGTAAATCAAGGGCTTCCCGATCCCTTGTTTTATGCTTTTTGTGGGTCTCCAGAGAGAAGTCTTGCATGTCTGATATTTCAGCTACCAAGTATCCCAAAGTATGAACAGGCGTTATTCCTGGTATTTGGACAGTGGCTTCTAACGCGGGTATGCTTTGTGTAGGAAGGCGGTCTCTTTGAAAATGGAGCATGCCGTGCTCGAGCCACAGGGAAAGTTTTTCGGGTAGTTGGAAATGACGCTTCTTCCCTTTCTTAACTATTTCGTCCAATATCTTTGTATAATGGTCATAGGTAATCTCGCGTAAAGAGACATGCAGGCTATTCAAAACTTCTTTCAATGTAAAATACTGTAGTATTTTAGGATATTGCGTTAAACGGCGGGTGTCAATGGTATAGGAATCTTTCTTTTCTTCTACGACGGAGACTTCCAATATTTTTTTTGCTTCGGTGACAAAAAACGTATTATGGAGATTGAGAATTTGGCATAGTTGCGTCAAGAGATTTTTTATATTGGGATTATACTGATTTTCTAATAATGGGATTAATTCAAGGCGCAACTTATTGCGGAGGTATACCGGCTCGTAATTGGAGGCGTCTGTCCTGTAGTTCCATTGTTTTTCCCCGAGGTATTTGATAATTTCTTTTCTCCAGGCAAAGAGGAGGGGACGCACAAGGTGTATTGGAGAACCTGTGGTTAATGGGCGTTTTAAGGGTATTCCTCCAAGTCCTAATGTCCCTGTTCCCCGGATTACACGATGAAGAAGGGTTTCTGCGTTATCGTCTGCTGTGTGCCCGAGTACTATGGCAGAAGCACGATATTCTTGTGCTGACTCCATAAAGAATTTATAACGTTCTCTCCGGGCAGCTTCTTCAATGGAACGTTTTGTTTGAGCTGCGATTTTTTGTATATTTACATTTTTCTGAATGAAGGGCAGGGAAAGGTTGTTCGATAATTTTTGAACAAATTGTGCATCTTCTTCCGAAGATTTTCCCCGTAGTTGATGATTAAGATGTGCTAAAAACAGGCTGAGATGGAGGTTCTTCGCCGAGTTAATAGCATGAAGAACCTTAATAAGTGCAACAGAATCAGGTCCTCCGGATACGCCGACAATGATTGAATCATGAGGTTTAATAAGTTGGTGTCTTGTTATGATATTAAAAATCTTGTAAGAGAAGGCGTCTAAACGCATAATCAGAACTATATCGGGTTGGTTGGAGTAAGTCAAGGTTAGAAATAGGTTGACTTTGGTTTTGAGGTTCGTAAAATATCTCAGGGTGTGATTTTTAGAGAATGGTGGTTATGGAAATGAACAGAAGGTATGGCTATTTTTCTTTTGTGATACTTTTTATTTGCATGGTGCTAATATACGCAGGTATCAGGGAGATTTGGGGTGATGGGCAAAAAAGAAACAAGGTAATGCCTATTAGTGTGGCCGGAATCGCGTTGGAAGTAGAATTGGCAACTACTCCTGAAGATCAAATTTTAGGTTTGATGTATCGTGATCATTTAGGCGATAATGAAGGAATGCTCTTTATTTTTCCAACCGAGAAAGAGTTGTCTTTCTGGATGAAAGACACGCATATTCCCCTTTCTCTCGCCTTTATTAAGGAAGACGGCCGAATTATACAAATAGAATCTATGAAACCCTATAGTTTGGATACTCACGTTTCAAGAGAAAAAGTTAAATATGCCCTTGAGATGAAAGAAGGCTGGTTTACAATGCACAAGGTGAAAGAAGGTGACAGGGTAAAGATACCACGTATTACGGATGATAAGAATATAAATGTGAATGAAAGATAAAGGCACGTAATTCTTTATGAGTAGGTTGTGTAAACACAAAGAAAGCGAGAATGCCGGGCATCGTAAGCGATTTAAAAAATGCGAAAACAAAACCTCTTTCGGCAGTTGACTGTGAAAAGAGGGGTGAAAAGCTCTGTGAAAAGTAAGAAAAAAAGAGAGAAGAAAAAACAAGGAATTTTAACCTTTTCTTTGCTATGGGTGCTACAAACATGATGAAGTTGGCAAGTATCATTAATGAAAAGGACGGCTCGGAAATGGTTCTTGTGCCGTCGGGTGAATTTATTATGGGGGAGGAGCGAAGAACTGTTTTTGTTGAAGCTTTTTATATTGATATATTTCCTGTAACGAATCTACAATATAAAAAATTTATCGAAGAAACAGGGTCGCCGGAACCTCTGTTTTGGAATAATGAGCGATTTAATAAACCAGCTCAGCCAGTGGTGGGTGTTAGCTGGAAAGACGCTGTTTCTTATACAAAATGGGCAGGGAAACGACTTCCAAGGGAAGTGGAATGGGAAAAAGCGGCGCGCGGAGTCGATGGCAGAGAGTATCCATGGGGAAATATACAACCGGATAGCATGAAAGCTGCTTATAATCAGGATCCCAATACGGGTTCTCCGGCACTAGTTGGTAATAGAAAAGAAGGCGTAAGTCCTTTTGGTTGTTTTGACATGGCTGGCAATGTTTGGGAATGGTGTGAGGATTGGTACGAGGAAGGAAAATTTCGGGTCGTGAGAGGAGGGTCGTGGCTCAACCATCACTATATTCTGAGGAGTGCCTATCGAAGCTGCAGTTATCCCGAAGGGAAAGATAATAATGTTGGATTTCGTTGTGTCAAAGATGCCTAGCGACTATCTTTTCTTGATACCCAATGCTTTGAGTGATAAATGGATATCGTATTTTCCGTCAAATTTAAATCCTTCGTCGAAGACCTTCTTGAGATCATAAATATTTTTAAAGTCATCCGGTGAATCCGTTTCTGTTTTTCCCATGAGACCGCTTTCCACCAGGTTAAAGACGATATTACCAAAATCTAAATCTTGTTTTATCCCCCAGAGTCCGAATACGGTTAAAGACATAAAACCGAATTGTTTTAAAGCATATTTTCTGATGCCCTCCATAAGTTGTTTCCCCGTAACATGACGATCGGCATCGGTTGTTTTCTGTTGATTTTTGCCAAGCATATTTGTGGTATAATCAAGGGCTTCAAATACAAACTGGTAGGCGTGCAAGGCATAACGGGGGTCTTTTTTCATAATTTCTTTTATCTTGCTCCATGCCTTTGTCATATCTATCACTCTAAAACTCCAAATATAAAAAATTTAAACGGGTTCAATTCTTGGGAATAAGGGTTTCCCCTTTCGTATAATCACCCCTTTTTGAAAACTTTGTTGAAACTCTAAACGAGGAGTTTGATTGTTTTCGATGATGCCAAGTTGTCGTTGAATTTCTGCAGCAGTTGTTGGCATGAACGGGTAAATGAAAACAGAAATATCTTTAATCGCTTGTGCCAGAGTGCCGATAACGGTGCTGAGTTGCGGCCTTGTCGCACTTGTTTTAGCCAGCGACCAGGGTTTTTTGTCTTCTATAAATTTGTTGGTACGGCCAATAAATTCCCAAATAATCTCAAGAGATCTGCTAAATTGAAGTTTGTCCATCTCCCGTTCCATTGCATCATGGGTAACTCGCGATGCCCCGCTCAGTTCGTCGTCAGCACGGGAAACTTCGGGAATTATTCCCTGGAAGTATTTTTCAATCATGGTTAATGTGCGTTGTAATAGGTTGCCAAGATCGTTACTGAGATCTGAATTTATTCTGTGAATGAGAGCACTATATGAAAAATTTCCATCTAATCCAAAAGGGACTTCTCTCAGTAAAAAGTATCGATAAGCATCCGTGCCATAAGACTGAATAATCTTATGCGGATCTATTGCATTTCCCAGAGATTTCGATATCTTTTGGCCTTCCACGGTCCACCAACCATGCGCAAAGATTTTAAAAGGCAAATCTATTTTTAACGACATGAGTATCGCCGGCCAGATAACTCCATGAAACCATAAGATTTCTTTTCCGATGATATGGACGCTTGCAGGCCAGTATGTTTGAAATAGTTGTAAGTCGTCATCGTAACCCAGCGCGGTAATATAGTTCAGAAGCGCATCGATCCAGACATATATCGTATGAGTTGGATCTGAAGGAACCGGAATGCCCCATTCTACGGCGGAACGGCTAATACTGACATCTTCTATCTGAGATTTGATTCTCTGCAGTAATTCATTTCTTCTCGACTCGGGCTGGACGAAAGAAGGATGTTTATCATAATATTCCAGAAGACGTTTCTGATATTTGGACAACCGGAAAAAATAATTTTTTTCTTTTACTCTTTCAACAGGACGGTTGCATTCAGGGCATTTTTTTTCTTTCAACTGAGATTCGATCCAGAAACTTTCGCAAGGGATGCAATACCATCCTTCGTATTCTCCCAGATAGATATCACCATTCTCCAGGATCTTTTGAAAGATTTTTTTGACGCGTCGACAATGCCGTTCCTCAGTTGTTCGTATGAAATCATTATATGAAATGTTGAGGTCGTCCCATAAGGTTTTGAATTTTTCTACCACATCATTCACAAATTCCAAGGGAGATTTATTGCAGGCATGAGCCGCCTTTTGAATTTTTTGCCCATGCTCGTCTGTTCCTGTCAGAAAAAATACGTCGAAGTTCCTGGCTCTTTTATATCGAGCCAGTACGTCGGCTGCGATGGTAGTATAAGAATGTCCGATATGTGGTATGTCATTTACATAATAAATGGGTGTGGTAAGATAAAAGCTCTGTTTACTCAAGACCACAATCCTTTTCGCAGGGGTGATCACAAACTGTCTCTTTTTGCCGCGCCGGCTCTCTTACCCTATCAATAATATCAGAAACTAATGTGTTAACCTTACTTCCGTTTTCTAATTCAATGGTAACTTGTTGTTGTAAAACATCATAATTAACGACTTCGCCAATTCCTTGCGCAGTTTTGACAACAGAACCTTTTCTTGGCAACGCGTGTTTTAGCTCTTCGTAAACGGTGTCTTCGAAACGCAAACAACACATGAGTCGTCCACATCGACCTGATATTTTAGAAGGGTCTAGCGTGGCCTTCTGGTTTTTTGCCATTTTCATGGTAACAGGTTCGAGATTTTTAAGGAAGGCTCTGCAACACAGCTCTCGTCCACAGTGTTCGTAATCAGCTAAGAGCCTGGCTTCGTCACGAACCCCGATTTGTTTCATTTCAATGCGGGACTGATATTCTTTTGCCAAATCTTTTACAAGCTCACGGAAATCTACGCGCCCGTTTGCAAGGTAGTAGAAGATGATTTTTTTTGTCCCAAAGAGGTGTTCAACACTAGCCAATTTCATAAGAAGTTTGTGGTCTTTTATTTTTTTTTTGACAAAACTTGAATTCAATAGGAATTAATTCATCATGTATTTTTCTTTGCTTTTCCTTGTCATCGGGAGTGGCTTTTCGTAAAATCTCTCCGAGATTTTCTGTCGAGACATCATCTGGGGACTCCCTAACCTTCGTAACTACCTCACCAAATTCTACACCCCGATAAGAACGGATAATAACGGAATCGCCCTTCTTAAGGGAGTTAAAGGATGAATAAAAATCGGACGTGTTTTTCAGAACGCCGTATCGAATTGTTAAAATATGTCGCATGAAGGTGCATGGCAAAAGAGGTGTATACGGAAATTTATTGATTATGATAATAACAACTCTATCGCGCCTTGTCAAGATTCACGGTCTTTAGTGATTGCCTGTGACGGTTGAGACGGATTACACTTGCGCTACCTGCTTAGAGTGTGATAATATCACCCCGTAATAGAATTAAAAAAAAGAATAATCCACAACCTGTTATTGAATTACAATAATAATTCCCGGTTGAAGCGAAAGACAGTGCAAAATCATCCTTTGTATGCTTTAAAGCCCATGGTATGTTTTCGACTTGTTCAGGTCAGATAGAGGCAAGATACTTTATGGTGTGAAAATGAAGAGAGAGAAGAGAAAGTTTTTCATAGTTCTGGTGGCGTTCATTGTTCCTACTTTTATGATGGATGCGTTAAGTGCACAGGATGTGTCCAATAAATTGAATATGCTGGAGATCGTTATTTCAAATCTTATAGCAAGGGTGGAGGCCTTGGAAAAACGGGTAAATACATTAGAAAAAAATCTCTCTCCGGGAACCTCAAAAGCACCCAAAAAAGAGGTTGTTGGCAAAGAAACGGTGAAACCTTTTCATACGGATGGGTTTGAAGATATTGGAAATGGATTCTTTATAAGAAACGTACGTTTCAGCCCCTTTGGTGATAACGTGCTCTTTACCGGTGAGATAGCCAACAGGTCCGAAAAAAATTATCGCTTTGCAAAATTTAAATTAGAAATCTATGATGATCGTGATTTGCTTGTTAAAAAAGAAGAATTTACTATACCGGATATTCCCAGGGATAGTATAAAATCATGTGAAACCATGGTTGTGGGAATAGAAGCGGGTCTGATTCATAGATATATTATTAGTGCATTTGAATGAGAAATAGATGTCAGGTTGCTGGGCTTTAGAGATTAAGAATTTTCTCAAGATAAATTTGGAAATTATTACGGGATTAAACGCATCTATGACACGGTAGTAACATGTGGGTTCTCTCCACGAGATTAACCTTCGTAGGCTCCATGTCTGCTGTGTTTAAATGATTGCTTTTCAAAATGACAACAATTCGTCAATGCCTTCTTTGAAAATGACTTGAACACGGCATCGTCTGATTCCGCAATGGAATTCATGGGGGTGGTTGCACAGGCTGGACTGAATGAAACAAAACTTAACCCTTCAAAATTACCTATACTCCACCTTTGCCTCATGACATAGCGTACACGATTATAGATTACACAACCAACGCAATAGAGACGCTATTTTGTTATCTTCAGTTAAATTTGCAGCATTTGAAAGTACACCCTTTTTGAGCAGACGCCATATTTCAACTGCCATTTTGCTTCAATAGCCATCTCAAAAAAATTTGGTTTATACCCAATTCTTAAATGAGTCTGAAATATGATTAAGATGTGTTCTGGCTGTTTTTCAGTGTTCATAAGCAACTGCGGATCTATTCCACCCTTTAATTCTCCAAGGGCAATATACGAAGTCCGTGAAATAGGTATATCTCAGGCAATTTTCTTGTTTGAAAAGTCTGTTAGTTCATGGTTGAACAAACACAAATCGTAACTATTTAGCGAAACGGATGGTGAGAGAGAATATTTTCTCAGAATAGTTAGGAGCCGATAG